>JAEUKU010000420.1 GCA_016794075.1 Rhodospirillaceae bacterium | reverse complement strand
GGGCAGCGGCGAGATGAGGATGCCGCCGGTCTCGGTCTGCCACCAGGTGTCGACGATCGGGCAGCGATGCTTGCCGACGACGCGGTGGTACCACAGCCAGGCTTCCGGATTGATCGGCTCGCCCACCGAGCCCAGCAGGCGCAGGGAACCGAGATCGCACTTTTCCACCGGTCCTTCGCCCTCGCGCATCAGGGCGCGGATCGCGGTGGGGGCGGTGTAGAAGATGTTGACCTTGTGCTTGTCGCAGACCTGCCAGAAGCGCGAGGCGTCGGGATAGTTCGGCACGCCCTCGAACATCAGCGAGATGGCGCCGTTGGCGAGCGGCCCGTAGACGATGTAGCTGTGCCCGGTGACCCAGCCGACGTCGGCCGTGCACCAATAGACCTCGCCCTCGTGGTAGTCGAAGACATATTGATGCGTCATCGCGGCGTAGACGAGATAGCCGCCGGAGGTGTGCAGCACGCCCTTGGGCTTGCCGGTCGAGCCGGAGGTGTAGAGGATGAAGAGCGGATCCTCCGCGTTCATCTCGGCCGGGGTGCAATAGGCCGACACGCTCTCGCGCGCCTCGTGCCACCACACGTCGCGATCCTTCACCCAGTCGATCTTGCCGCCGGTGCGGCGCACGACCAGGCACTTCTTGATCGAGGGGCAGGTTTTTAGCGCCGCGTCGACATTGGCTTTCAGCGGCACCTTCTTGCCGCCGCGCAGGCCCTCGTCGGCGGTGATGACGATGTTGGAATCGCAATCCTGGATGCGGCCGGCGAGGCTGTCGGGGGAGAAGCCGCCGAACACCACCGAATGCACGGCGCCGATGCGGGCGCAGGCGAGCATGGCATAGGCCGCCTCGGGGATCATCGGCATGTAGATGGTGATGCGGTCGCCGCGCTTGGCGCCCAGCTGCTTCAGCACATTGGCCATGCGGCACACTTCCTCATGCGCCTCGGCATAGGTGATGTGCTTGCTCTCGGAGGGATCGTCGCCTTCCCAGATGATGGCGGTCTGGCTGCCGCGCGTCGCCAGGTGCCGGTCGAGGCAATTGGCCGAGACGTTCAGCGTGCCGTCATGGTACCAGCGGATGGTGACGTCGCCGGTGTAGTCGACGTCCTTCACCTGGGTATAGGGCTGGATCCAGTCGATCCTCTTGCCCATCTCGCCCCAGAAGCCCGCATTGTCGGAGACCGAGCGGGCGTACATCTCCTGGTATTTCTTGTCGTCGACCAAGGCGCGCTTGGCGGTCTCGGCCGGCACGGGAAACACTTGCTGTTCCGACATCTCTGGCACTCCCCTGACGTCTTTTTGTGCGCTGCATCATAATGCGCGCGCGGCACCGGTTTCATTAGACAAAAGTCGTAGCGCGCAAGGTCGCCAAGGGCAAGCGAGGCGGCATTTCGCCGCGCTGCCGGTGAGGGTACTCGATGAATTCCCTCCTCCGAGACGGGGGAGGGTCAGGGTGGGGGCGATGGCGCCGCTTGACGCATTCATTGAGCGGAGAGAACAACCCCCGCCCCGTCCCTCCCCCAGCTTGGGGGAGGGGGCCTTGTCTAAGCCGCCGCTTCCCGCGGTTCTTGGCCCAAGGCGAACCAGTCGACCTTGCGGGTCACATACATGACAAGGACCAGAACCGCGAGCAGGCCAACGGTGCCGGAAAGCAAGGCGTAGCTCTCCATCTGCAGCAGCACGTACATGTAGCCGTGCAGGGCGGCGAGGACGGCGCCGACGGCGAGCCCGACCAGGCGCCGGATGGTGGCGGCGGCGTACCAGGCGACGATCGCGATATCGACCAGGCTGGCGATCAGATAAGCGAGGCCGAAATCCATCTGCTCGGCCAATGACAGCAGCAGCAGGAAGAACAGCGACAGGGCGGCGCCGATCAGCAGATATTGCACCAAGTGCACGCGGTCGCGCTTCAAGAGCCCGGCGACGAAGATGGTGCCGAAGGTGAGGCCCACCACCAGCACCCCGTATTTGACGATGCGATCGGTCTGCTGGTGCAGGTCGGCCGGCTCGGCGAGCGCCACGCCGACAGAGGTGAGGCGCGCCGGGTCGAGCTTGTATTCGTCGGTGCGCCAGGAGAGCGGCGCGCCGGTGGCGATATGCGAGATCGCGTATTGCGCGGTGAAGCCGTCGGCGCGGATGTCGCGCGCGGTCGGCAGCGGCGAGCCGATGAAATCGGGATGCGGCCAATCGCTGCCGAGCTTGATCGCGGTCTGCCGGCCGAGCGGCTGGAAGCTGAGCGCGTCGCGGCCGTTCAACGCCAGCTTGACGGCGAAATCGAAGCCGCGCGGCGGCGCCCCCGAAAGGCCCGTAAGCGGCAGCTTGGCATAGATGCCGGCGGCGAAGGGATGATAGGGCAGCAGCCCCGCCTCGATGGCGCGGTCCCGCCCCGCCGCCGCGAGCGACGCCGACCTGACCGCGCGGATGCCGGAGACGCCCAACACCAGGCTCGCCGCCTGCCAGCGGACCTGCGCCGGCGCGACGCCGTGCGGCGCCGGGTCGGGCGCGGCGAAGCGCCCGGCCAGCAGGATCTCGGCGCCATAGACCGGCACCTCGTAGATGCTCTTGTAGCGCTTCTCGACCTCGGTCGTGGCGGTGATCTCGGTCAGTTCCGGCGTGAACACCAGATAACGCGTGCGCGTGGTGCTCTCGGTCTTGCCGTCGGCGAGGTTGCGCGTCTCGACATAGTCATAGGGCACCACCAGGAGCGGACCGCTCACCGCCTGCTCCGGCCCCCATTGCGCGCCGATCTCCGCCGCCACCTCCTGCTTGCGCCCGCTGCGCTCCTGAATCACGCCCTCGACCATGCCCAACGGAACCAGCATGACGAGCACGAGCAGGATCAGGAAGGTGATGCGCTTCGCGGCTTCCCAGCCGCTGCCGCTCAGACGCTGCCTGCCGGTGCGGGCGAGCGATTGCAGGGTTGGCGTATTGGGGCCGGGATCGGCGAGATCGGACATGAGATTCCCCTGTCGGTGTGAGTGCGACAGGAACGAGTTATCTCAGGCCGAAAGGGCTGCAGCGCGGCGGGATTGCGGCAAGGTGAGGGCGCAAACGGCCTCGCAACGACTCCAACCGTCATCCCGGCCGAGCGTAGCGAGAGCCGGGACCCATGCGGCGCTTAGGCAACCTGCGATGGGCGAACAGCGCGGCTGCTATTGCGGCTGCATGGGCCCCGGCTCAAGGCCGGGGTGACAATCGCGTAGGTCGCCGCATCACAGCCGGGCTTCAGACTGCGCCGCGAAACCTACCCCTTCACCCCGCCCATCTGGCAGACCAGCTTCCACTCCTCCGCCGTCACCGGCTGGACCGAGAGGCGCGAGTTCTTCACCAGGACCATGTCCTTCAGCTTCGGACTCTTCTTGATCTCGGCCATCGTGACCGGCTGCTTCATCGGCAGCACCGGCTTCACGTCGACCATGCCGAACTTGCCCGCCTCGTCCGACGGGTCGGGATAGTAGAGCTTGCAGATCTCCATGATGCCGACCACCGCGAGGCCCTCATTCGAGTGGTAGAAGAAGGCGCGGTCGCCCTGCTGCATCGCCTTCATGTTGTTGCTGGCCTGGTGGTTGCGCACGCCGCTCCAGCTGGTGCGCTTGTCCTTCACCAGATCGTCCCAGCCATAGACCGAGGGCTCCGATTTCATCAGCCAGTATTTCATTGCGGGAAGACCTTGCGGAACGGCGTGATGGCGACGCTGTCGAACAGGCCGGCCCTGGCGTAGGGATCGTTCTTCGCGAAATCCTCGGCGGCGGCGCGGTCGGCAAACTCCATTACCAGCAGCGAGCCGATCATGCCCTGGCCGTCCTCGGCCAGCAGCGGCCCGGTGCAGACATGCTGGCCGGCGAATTGCTTCAGGTATTCGACATGGGCCGGGCGGTTGTCGAGGCGGATTTGGCTGTGGTCCTTCTTGTCGCGGCAGTAGATGGCGAAGAGCATCGGTCTCTCTTTCCTTTCTCTTTCATCATCACCGGCTCAAGCCCGGTGATGACGATGTTGAAATGTCGTCACGCCTTCACCCCCGCGCCGGTGAGCTTCGGCGCATTCTCGTCGAGCGGCCAGCGCGGGCGCGGCGCGAAGTCGAGGCTGTCGCGTTCGCCGAGGCGGAACCGCTCCAGCCCGGCCCAGGCGATCATCGCGGCGTTGTCGGTGCACAGGCGCTGCGGCGGCGCCACGAAGCGCAGGCCGGCCGCGGCGGCGCAGGATTCCAGTTCCGTGCGCAAGGCCGCATTGGCGGCGACGCCGCCCGCCACCACCAGCGCCGTCAAATCGGGATAGGCGTCGCGCGCGGCCTTGACCGCGCGCCGCGTGCGGTCGAGCAGGCTTTCCACCACCGCCAGCTGGAAGCCGGCGGCAAGATCGGCGCGCTTGGCATCGTCGAGCGGCGCCATCTCGGCCGCCTTGTGGCGCAGCGCGGTCTTGAGCCCGGAGAAGGAGAAGTTGAGCTCCGCCCGGCCCTTCATCGGCCGCGGCAGGTCTTGCACAGGTTTCGTTGCTCGACTTGCAGCGCGCTCGATCATCGGCCCGCCGGGATAGCCGAGCCCCAGCAGCTTCGCCGCCTTGTCGAAGGCCTCGCCCGCCGCGTCATCGATGGTGGAGCCGAGGCGGCGATAGCGGCCGACGCCTTCCACCACCAGCAGCTGGCAATGGCCGCCGGAGACCAGCAGCAGCAGATAGGGAAACGGGCAATCGTCGGTCAACCGCGCGGTCAGGGCGTGGCCTTCCAGATGGTTGACCGCCAGGAAGGGCTTGTTGTGGACCAGCGCAATGGCCTTGCCCGTCATCACGCCGACGATGACGCCGCCGATGAGTCCCGGTCCGCCGGTCGCCGCCACCGCGTCGATCTCGCCGAAGCCGATGCCGGCCTGGCGCATCGCCTGCCCCACCAGCCGGTCGAGCCGGTCGAGATGGGCGCGCGCCGCGACCTCCGGCACCACGCCGCCATAGGGCCTGTGGTCTTCCAGCTGCGCCGCCACCAGATCGGCCAGGATGCGGTCGCCGATCCGCCGGTCGGCATGGCTGTCCGGGGTCCGGCCGTCGGTCACCACGGCGGCGGCGGTCTCGTCACAGCTCGATTCGATGCCCAACACGATCATGACAAATTGTCACCCGGCGAAACGCTGATCCGGCGGCGGTTGCTTTTGCGGAATCCGGCCGCTATGCAGGGCATCTTATGGCCGCACCGACCACAGATGGCAACCACACGGCGCTTCTGCGCATCGGCACGCGCGGATCGCCGTTGGCGCTGGCGCAGGCACAGGAGGCGCGCGACCGGCTGATCGCCGCGCATCCCGTCTTGGCGGCGCCCGGCGCCATCGAGATCCGCGTCATCAAGACCACCGGCGACAAGGTGCAGGACCGACCGCTGGCCGAGATCGGCGGCAAGGGCCTGTTCACCAAGGAGATCGAGGACGCCCTGCTGGACGGCGCCATCGACCTTGCCGTGCATTCGATGAAGGACGTGCCGACCGAGCTGCCGCCGCGGCTGGAGATATCCTGCCTGCTGCCGCGCGAGGACGCGCGCGACGTGCTGATCGCCAGCACGGGAGAGTCCATCGCCACGCTGCCCAAAGGCGCCGTGGTCGGCAGCGCTTCCTTGCGCCGCGCGGCGCAGGTCAAGGCGCAGCGCCCGGATATTTCCATCGTGCCGCTGCGCGGCAATGTCGAGACCCGCATCGCCAAGGTCGCACGCGGCGATGCGGTGGCGACCCTGCTGGCGCTGGCCGGGTTGAAGCGCCTGGGCAAGGCGGCGGCGGCGAGCGCCATTCTCTCGATCGAGGAGATGCTGCCCGCGGTGGCCCAGGGCGCCATCGGGCTGGAGACGCGGCGGGGCGATGCGCGCGTCGCGGAATTGCTGGCGCCCTTGAACCACCCTGCCACCGTCGCCCAGGTGACGGCCGAGCGCGCCTGCCTCGCGGTGCTGGAAGG
>JAEUKU010000390.1 GCA_016794075.1 Rhodospirillaceae bacterium | reverse complement strand
GGCGGACTCAGGCCACGTGCTCGACGTCCTCGAGCGTCAGGTTGCCGGGGACGATGGTGATGGGCACGCGCATCTTGCCGATGTATTTGCCGGTGAGCGCCGAGACCAGCGGCCCCGGCCCCTTCGGCCCGGTCGAGGCCGCCAGCACCAGGATGGAAATGCCCGGCTCCTCCTCGATCAGCTTCAGCAATTCGTCGCGCCGGTCGCCTTCGCGGAAATAGAGCATCGGCATCTTGCCGGAGAGCTTGTTCACCTCGGTCGCCATCTTCTGCATGGTGGCCTCGGCCTGCTGGCGCGCCTCGTCCTTCATCAGCTGGTTGACGCCCATCCAGTCGCCGAAGCCGGTCGGCTCCATCACATGCACCATGGCGACGCGGCCGTTGGAGCGGAAGGCGCGGCGGCAGGCATAGCGGATGGCGATCTTCAGCTCCGGCGAATCGTCGATCACCACCAGGAAGACGCGCTCCTGCTGGCGCGGCGGCTCCGCGGCCTGCGGGGGGGATTCGCCGGGCGCGGCGGGATTGTGCTCTGGATCTGCCATCATGTCCTACCTCTTGCGAAAGGCCAGGTGCGCGAGCCAGCCGGTGAACAGGGAAACCAGCACCGCGACGATGCCGTAACCGAGCCGGGTCGCGATGTTGTTGGCGTGGGCGTATTTGTAGAGATCGGCGCCGAAGCCGACCTTGCTGATGATCAAAGGCATGTTCTGCGCGTCGACGATGCGGCCCTCGCGCACCAGGAAGACGTCGATCAGATAGGTGCCGGTCGGCACGTTGGACGGCAAATGCAGGTTGGCGCGGAACAGGGTCTCGCCGATGAAGGTGACGCGGCCAACCCGGTCGGCATAGAGGCCGTGCTTCTTCTTCTGCTGCACCAGCGCATCCTTGAACGGGCCGCTGCCCGGCACGGCGCCCCCGACCGGCGCGAGCTTCACCCGGCCGACGCCGAGCTCGTAGCGGTCGAGCATGTCGGGTGGCAGGAGCTCGAACAGATTGCGCGACGCGGCGACGCCGTAGAGCGAGGGCACGTTGGCGAAGGCGAAGGTCTCGGCATTGACCCAGATGCCGGCGAAGCGCGCCTTGCGATGCACCTGCACTTGGCCGAGCGGTCCGCGCATCACCAGCACCACGTCGCCCGGAGCGTCGATGGCGCCGAAGACCAGGATGTCCTGGCCGGCGAAATCGGTGGTGATCTCGACCAGGTGGTCGTCGACATCGGCGATGATGCCCTTGGCCGCGGCGGGTGCGGCATCAAGCGCGGCGGCGGCAGCGAGCGCCGCCGCGAGGGTAAGTCCGAGGGAGAGGCGCCAGGCCATCAGCGCAGCCCCGGAAGAGTGACGATGGAATAGAGGTCCTCCGGCGTCGCCACCAGCTCATAGAGCAGGCCGATCGCGACGACGAGGATCAGCAGCGCCAGCAGGAAGCGCAGCTGCTCGCCGGGCAGGCGGGCACCGAGCCGGCCGCCGAATTGCGCGCCGATCACCGAGCCGATGGTGAGCACGAAGGCCAGCATGACGTCGACGGTGCGGTTCTCCACCGATTGCAGGATGGTGGTGACCGCGGCGACGAAGATGATCTGGAACAACGAGGTGCCGATCACCACCACGGTGGGCATGCCGAGCAGGTAGATCATCGCCGGCACCAGCATGAAGGCGCCGCCGACGCCGAGCAAAGCGGAGAGGATGCCGACCAGGAAGCCGAGGCCGACCGGCATCACCGCCGAGATGTAGAGCCGGGACTTCTTGAACCGCATCTTGAACGGCAGCCCGTGCACCCAGACATGCTGGTGCAGCTTGCGCGGACCCTGCGCCCGGCGCACGCGGCGCAGGGCCTTGACGGATTCGACCAGCATCATGATGCCGATCGAGCCCAGCATGATGACATAGGCGACGTTGATGACGAGGTCGATCTGGCCGAAGCGGCGCAGGATCGAGAACAGCGCCACGCCGACGAGCGACCCGAACACGCCGCCCGCCAGCAGCACGAAGCCCATCTTGAAATCGACGTTGTCGCGGCTCCAGTGCGCGAGCACGCCGCTGACCGAGGTCGCCACGGTCTGGTTGGATTGCGTCGCCACGGCGACGGCCGGCGGCACGCCGATGAAGATCAGCAGCGGCGTCATCAGGAAACCGCCGCCGACGCCGAACAGGCCGGAGAGGAAGCCGATGCCGCCGCCAAGCGCAAGCAACAACAGCACCGACACCGAAAGCTCGGCGATCGGCAGGTAGACTTGGAAGCTGAGTAGCCAGTCTAAGAGGGCGCCCAGCATGCGCGACCGAACCCCAGGCCGTTAGTCAATCCCCGCGACTGGTGGATGCGGTCGGGGGGGCGCCGACCCGGCGACGCCGGGCTGGCTCCAGCGTGCGCGACACCGCCGACTCGACCGAATGCGGCCAATCGTCAGCTACTCTACGACGATGATTCCAAAGGGGAAAGGCGCGAATGGCCGGAATCGCGGAAAGACTGCGCCAAGCGGCGCGAATTCGCTGGGGCCAGAGGCTGGCGACGCCTGCGCCTATTTCTGCAGGATGTCGGTGATCTCTTCCAGCTGGGTGCGGGCGCGCAGCAGATAGAAGCCCTGGGCGGCGAGATGATTGGGCTGCAGCATGGCGTTGGGCGAGCCGTTCATGACCACGATCGGCTGCAGGCTGGCGCCCTCCAACATGGAATCCACCATGCGCTGCCAGACATTCGTGGCGCCCTTTTCCGCGATCACGTCCTTGAAATCCACGCCGAGGTCGCGCAACAGCAGGCCAAAGGCATAGAGCAGGCCCTTGGTGCGGTAGAACTTGTCGTCGGCATGGAGGTCGATCCAGTCGCCGGAGAACTGGTCGATCTGCAGGTCGATGGTGTTGGAGGCGGCGCCCAGGTCCTTGCCGATGCGGTCGAGCGTGGTCATCAGGTTGTCCGCCCGGGGCTCGAAGGCGGCCTGCCCGCGCGACAGGCGCTCATTGTATTTCAGCAGCGACCGCATGGCGGCCAGATACTGGTCTTCGGATCCCGCGGTCGGCCACCAGGAGACGCTGGGGTCCCAGACCCAGCGGTCGGGCGCGTAGTTGAGCGCGCCGCGCGCATCGGTGAGGTCCTGGTCGGCGCTGGAGGAACCGCGGGCGCGGCCGATCTGGTCGGCCATCTCGGTGGCAAAGCGGCGCAGGCCCTCCTGAATGCCGATCTGGAAATTGGGCATGTTGTCGAGCGCGGCGCCAGGCAGGAAGAACGGGTCGTTGGCCGGCCAGGAGGTGTTGCCGACTTCACGCTGGATCAGGGCGGCGGCGAGCGCCACCGCCTTGCTGCCGCCCTCCGGCGTCGAAATCGGCGTGAAGGCGGGATCGTCGTTGATCCTGTGCACCAGGATCATGCCGACCGGGTAATAGAGTACCAGCGCCAGCAGCAGGAGCAGGCCGGTCCACTTGGCCCGCCGCAGCCAGCGCCGGCCGCGCCCCGGCAGTGCAGGCGTCTCGGCCGGGCTGTCGAGGAAGGGATCGGCGGTCATGACGGGAAACTCCAGGGCCAAGTTCTGCGCGCGGGGCGGGCCATTATAGCC
>JAEUKU010000216.1 GCA_016794075.1 Rhodospirillaceae bacterium | reverse complement strand
GCAGTCCCGACGCATCGGCATCAACGGCGTGCCGTTCATGGTGTTCAACGGCCGCTTCGGCCTCTCCGGGGCGCAGGAGCCGGAGGCGCTGCTCAACATGCTCGACCTCGCGCGCGAGGAAGACCTGCAGCGCAACATGACGGGCGTCGCCTGAGGGGTGCATGAGCGCGGCAGGAGACGTTGACAGGCCACATCGCGGCGCACGGCCGTTCCGACACATCCGCCGTGGTGCCAGGCGCTGGGGCCGGTATATCGGCACCCGTCTCGGCCTGCTGCCACCGCTCGCAGAATTCGGCTACATGATCTGTGCCACGCCGAGGAGCGGCAGCAACTATCTTTGCGAGCTGCTCACCAGCACGGGACAGCTCGGCAACCCCGCCGAATACTTCAATACCGTCGCCCGGCGAAACCACGTTGCCCCGCGATACCCTCGCAGCCGGAGCGCCCAGATCGACATCGTTAGGTCGGTGGGCGCGACGCTGAACGGACTCTACGCGGTCAAGATTCTGCCGATCCAGTATTGCCGCGTGCGGAAGAAGCTCGATCTCTTCCACGAATTGCCGAACCTGAGGGTTGTGCGGCTTCGGCGGCGCGATCTTCTGGGCCAGGCGCTGTCGCTGGCGCGCGCGCGGCAGACCGGCCAGATCCTGGCATCCAACCGGCCGAAGGCGGAGCCGATCTACGATGTCGAGGATATCAGGGCCTGCATCGACGCCCTGCGCATGCGCGAAGCGATCTGGGACCAGGTGGTGCTGGAGCGCGACCTGCAGCCGCTCGCCCTCGCCTACGAGGACGTGATGCGCGATCCGCAAGCCGCCGTCGACCAGGTGGCCGCCTTGATGGGGCTTGCGGCGCCGGCCGCGATCGACCCGGCGCTGATCCGCGTCAGGGTGCAGCGCGATGGCAAGACCGACCTCTGGCGCGAGCGGTTCCTGGCGGATACCGGCGAGGAGTTCCATTCCTTCGCGGGCTGACCGCCGGTCTCGCTAGGCCGCCATCGCCACCAGGTTCTGCATCAGCTTCTTGACGCCGTTCATGCGCGCCTTCGCCTCGGCCCAGTCCTGGCGATAGACCAGGCGGTGATCGGGGCGGAGCGTGACCAGGTTCGGCCGCTTGGTGATGAACTCGACCAGCTTGTCCGGCCGGGCGAAGCGGTTGTCCTTGAAGGCGATGACGGCGCCCTTGGGGCCGATCTCCAGCCGCTCGACGCCGGAGGACTTGCACAGGTTCTTGAGCGCGACGACCTGCAGCAGGTTCTCGGCCTCCGCCGGCAGCGGCCCGAAGCGGTCGATCAGTTCGGCGGCGAAGGCCTCGATCTCCTGGTCGCCGGCGAGCTCCGCCAGGCGGCGATAGAGGCCGAGGCGCACATTGAGGTCCTGCACATAGGCCTCCGGCAGCAGCACCGACATGCCGATATTGATCTGCGGCTGCCATTCCGCGGCCACGACCTTCTCTGCGCCGCGCGCCTCGCGTACCGCCTCTTCCAGCAGGTGCTGGTAGAGTTCGACGCCCACCTCGCGCACATGGCCGGACTGCTCGTCGCCCAGCAGATTGCCGGCGCCGCGGATGTCGAGGTCGTGGCTGGCCAGGCTGAAACCGGCGCCCAGCTGGTCGAGGGTCTGCATCACCTCCAGCCGACGCTGCGCCGTCTCGGTCAGCACCTTGCCCGCCGGCGTCGTCAGATAGGCATAGCCGCGCAGCTTCGACCGGCCGATGCGACCGCGCAGCTGGTAGAGCTGCGCCAGGCCGAACAGATCGGCGCGGTGGATGATCATGGTGTTGGCGGTCGGGATGTCGAGGCCGGATTCGATGATGTTGGTGGCGAGCAGGAGCTGATAGGTGCCGTCATAGAAGGCGGTCATCGCCTTCTCCAGCGCCGTCGGAGTCATGCGGCCATGCGCGGTGACGAACTTGATCTCCGGCACCAGGCTGCGCAGGCGGCCGGCCAGCCCGTCCATGTCCTCGATCCGCGGGCAGACATAGAAGATCTGCCCGCCGCGGAAATGCTCGCGCATGATGGCTTCGCGCACGATGACCGGGTCATAGGGCAGCACGAAGGTGCGCACGGCCAGGCGATCGACCGGCGGCGTGGTGATCAGGCTCATCTCCCGGATGCCGGACAGCGCGAGTTGCAGCGTGCGCGGGATCGGAGTCGCGGTCAGGGTCAGCACATGCACGTCGCCGCGCAGCTCCTTCAGCCGCTCCTTCTGCACCACGCCGAAATGCTGCTCCTCGTCGACGATGAGCAGGCCGAGATTGGCGAACTCGATCGACTTCGACAGCAAGGCGTGGGTGCCGATCACGATGTCGATCTTGCCGGCCTTCAGCGCGTCCTTGGTCTCCGCCATCTCCCTGGCGGTGACCAGGCGCGACATCTGCCGCACCTTGACCGGGAAACCGTGGAAGCGCTCGTTGAAGGTCTTGAAATGCTGGCGGCACAGCAGGGTGGTCGGGGTGACGACGGCCACCTGCTTGCCGGACATGGCGGCGACGAAGGCGGCGCGCAAGGCGACCTCGGTCTTGCCGAAGCCGACGTCGCCGCAGACCAGGCGATCCATCGGCTTGCCGCTCGCCAGATCGGTCAGCACCTCGGCGATGGCGCGCTGCTGGTCCTCGGTCTCGGCATAGGGGAAGCGGGCGCAGAATTCGTCGAACAGCCCCTCGCCCGCCACCAGCGGATCGGCGGATCTGACCACGCGCTTGGCGGCGGTCTTCATCAGCTGCTCGGCGATGTCGCGGATACGCTGCTTGACGCGCGCCTTGCGCGCCTGCCAGGCGGCACCGCCCAGCTTGTCGAGGGCGACGATGGCATCTTCGCCGCCATAGCGGCTGAGGACGTTGATGTTCTCCACCGGAACGAACAGCTTGTCGTTGCCGTCATAGACGACGCGCAGGCAATCATGCGGCGCGCCGCCGACGTCCAGCGCCACCAGCCCCTCGTAGCGGCCGATGCCGTGATCGACATGCACCACGTAGTCGCCGGCGTTGAAATTGGCCAGCTCGGCCAGGAAGGCGTCGGCCTTCTTCTTCTTGGCGACAGTGCGGATCAGGCGGTCACCGAGGATGTCCTGCTCGGTCAGCACCAGCGCCTTGTCGGTGGCGAAGCCGCTTTCCAGCGGCAGCACCGCGCGGCCCAGCGTCGCCACCGGAAGATGGATCAGCTGCGTCCAGCTTTCGACATTCTCCTGCTGGGAGAGACCGTGCTCGCCGATCAGGTGGCCGAGCCGCTCCAGCGCGCCCTGCGACCCCGCCGCGAGCAGCACGTGCCGCCCCTGGCCCTGCTCCTCGCGCGCCAGCCTGGCGACCGCCTCGTAGAGATTGACGTCGGGATTGGCTCGCGCCTCGGCGAAGCTCTTGCCGAAGCGCCCGAGGCCGGCGAGCCATCCGCCTTCGTCCGGCGCCTGGAAGGGATGCAACGCCAGGGTGACGCGCTTGTCGATGAGGTTGCGCCAGGCATTCTCGGTCAGATAGAGCCGGCTGACCGGCAGCGGCCGATAGACCGGAGCACCGCTCTCGCGCTCCGCCGCCTGCAGATCGCGCCGCGCCTGGTAGAAATCGGTGATCGTCTCGTAGCGCGCCTTGGCCGCTTCGTCGCCCTGGTGGTCGAGGGTGACGATGGCGCGCGGCAGGTACTCCGCAAAGGAGACCAGCTCGGTGCCGAACAGCGGCAGCCAATGCTCCATGCCGGGATATTGCCGCCCCGCGCTGATCGCCTCGTAGAGCGGGTCGTCGGCGCCGGAGGTGCCGAACTCGCTGCGATAATTGGTGCGGAAGCGCTCGACCGCCTCCTTGGTCAGCTCGACCTCGTTGATCGGCTTCAGGGCGAACTCGTCCACCTTGCCGAGGCTGCGCTGCGACAAAGGATCGAACAGGCGCAGATCCTCGACTTCGTCGCCGAAGAAATCGACGCGCAGCGGCATCTGGGTTCCCGGCGGGAACAGGTCGACGATGCCGCCGCGCACGGCGAACTCGCCCGCCTCGCCCACCGTGCCGCTGCGGGCATAGCCTTTGCCGACCAGGTAATCGATCAGGCGGCTCTGCTCCAGTTCGCCGCCGCGCCGGATCACCATGCCGGCCAAGGCGAAGCTGGCCGGCTCCGGTACCCGTTGCAGGATGGCGGAGACAGTGGTGACGACGACCAGCTTGGCCCGTTCGTCTTCCGGCAATGCGGCGAGCCGGGTCAGCGCGTCGATGCGGCGCGCGAGCACGTCGCGATGCGGCGAGGCGCGGTCATAGGGCAGGCAATCCCAGGCCGGGAACTCGATGATGTTGAGGCCGGGTTCGACGAAACGCAGGAACTCCGCCATCCGCGCCATATGCAGGTCGTCGCGGGCGATGTGCAGCACGCCACCCGGCGCATGCGCCGCCAGTGCGGCAACCAGCAATGCATCCGCACCCTCGGGCGCGCCGCCGACCTGGTGGCGGCCGGGAACCGGGATGGCGAAAGGCAGTTTCAGCACGATCTGCTTGCTTCGTTGTGGAACCGGGTCAGGGCTTCGAGGGCCGGCGAGAACGGCGCCTTCGGCGGCGTGCCGCGGCCGCAGACCCAGTCGTAGATGTCCGGGTCATTCTCCTCCAGCAGCGCGGCATAGGCCGTCAGCAGCGTTTCGTCGCAGGAATCGAGATGCCGGTCGGCGAAACGCCCGAGCAGCAGGTCCATTTCCCGCGTGCCCCTGTGCCAGGAGCGGAATTTCAGCCGCTTGCGCTCCACCACCAGCGCGCTTTCCGGTTCCGTCATTGCCCTTTTCCACCACGCCGCGCCACGCTAGCTTGACCGGCCATTCCAGTCCTGCCCGCGAGTCCGAACGGTGCGACCGAATACCCTGAACCCGCTGTTCGCGCCAATAACCAGTTTGCCCGGCATCGGTCAACGCCTGGCGAAGGCGGTGGAAAAGCTGGCCGGGCCCCTGGTGGTGGATCTGCTCTGGCACCTGCCGGTCGGGCTGATCGACCGCCGGCACCAGCCGCACATCTCCACCGCCGCGGACGGGGCGATCGTCACCCTGGTGGTGCGGGTGGAGCGGCACCTGAAGGGCCACAACCCCCGCGCGCCATACAAGGTCCGCTGCTCCGATGCCACCGGGTTCATGGACCTGGTGTTCTTCAACGTCCGCGGCGACTACCTGGAAAAGGCGCTGCCGGTCGGCGCGATGCGCGCCATCAGCGGCCGGGTCGAGCGTTATGACGGGATGCTCAACATGGTGCATCCCGACCACATGGTGCCGGCCGAGGAGTTGGCGCAGATCCAGATCGTCGAGCCGGTCTATCCGATGACCGCCGGCCTGCCGCCCAAGGTGCTGCGCAAGGCGATCGAGGCGGCCATCGGCAAGGCGCCGGACCTCGCCGAATGGCTGGACCCCGCGCTGCTGGCCCAGCGCCGCTGGCCGGCCTGGCACGCGGCGCTGACGGACGTGCATCATCCGGCCGATGAGGGCGCGCTCTCGGCCTTCGCCCCGGCGCGCCAGCGCCTCGCCTATGACGAGCTGCTGAGCAACCAGCTGGCACTCGCCATCGTGCGCGCCCGCAACAAGCGCAAGGCGGGCCGTGCCAGCAAGGGCGACGGCAGCCTGCGGCGCAAGATCGTCGCTGCTTTGCCCTATCAGCTCACCGGATCGCAGAAATCGGCACTGGACGAGATCCTGGCCGACATGGCGGCGCCGACGCGCATGCTGCGCCTGCTGCAGGGCGATGTCGGGAGCGGCAAGACGGTGGTGGCGCTGCTCGCCATGGCCAATGCGATCGAGGCCGGCGGCCAGGCGGCGCTGCTGGCGCCGACCGACATCCTGGCGCGGCAGCATTTCGCCACCTTGGAGCCGCTCTGCGCCAAGGCCGGGATCGACCTGGCCTTGCTCACCGGCCGCGACAAGGGCAAGGCGCGCGAGGCGATCCTGGCGCGGCTCGGCACCGGCGATCTGAAGCTCATCGTCGGCACCCATGCCCTGGTGCAGGAAGGCGTCGACTTCGCCGACCTGCGCCTCGCCATCGTCGACGAGCAGCACCGCTTCGGCGTGAAGCAGCGCCAGGCGCTGGCCGACAAGGGCGCCGGCGTCGACCTGCTGGTGATGACCGCAACGCCAATCCCGCGAACCCTGATGCTGACCGCCTATGGCGATATCGACGTATCGAAACTGACTGAGAAGCCGGCGGGGCGCCAGCCGATCGACACCCGCACCCTGCCGCTGGAGCGTCTGCACGACGTGGCGGAGGGTCTGCGCCGCGCCATCGCGACGGGCGCGCGCATCTACTGGATCTGCCCGCTGGTCGACGAATCCGAGCAGGTCGACCTCGCCGCCGCCACCGAGCGTCATCGCATGCTGGCGCAGATGTTCGGCGCGCGGGTCGGCCTGGTGCATGGCCGGCAGAAGGCGGCCGAGCGCGATGCGGCCATGGCGGCCTTCGCCAAGGGCGATCTCGACATCCTGGTGGCGACCACGGTGATCGAGGTCGGCGTCAACGTGCCAGAGGCCACCATCATGGTGATCGAGCATGCCGAACGCTTCGGCCTCGCCCAGCTGCATCAATTGCGCGGCCGGGTCGGGCGCGGCAGCGCCAAGTCGAGCTGCCTGCTGCTCTACCAGGCCCCGCTTGGCGAGACAGCCAAGGCCCGGCTGCAGATCCTGCGCGAGACCGAGGACGGCTTCCGCATCGCCGAAGAGGATCTGCGTCTGCGCGGCGGCGGCGAGGTACTCGGTACCCGGCAGAGCGGGTTGCCCGAATTCCGCGTCGCCGATCTTGCCGCGCATGGCGAATTGCTGGCGATGGCGCGCGACGATGCGCAGCTGATGGTCGACCGGGATCTCGCCTTAAAGACGCCGCGCGGCGAAGCCCTGCGCCTGATGCTCTATCTGTTCCACCAGGACGAGGCGATCAAGCTTCTGGCATCTGGGTAGCGGGCGGGCCAGCGGGTGCCGCTTCCAGCTGCGGCTTGGCGCTGGGGGGCGTCACCATGCCGCCGGATATCACCAGCTTCAAGCCGTCCTCGATCGGCATCTTGAGCCGCACCACGTCCTGTTCCGGCACGAAAAGCAGGAAGCCGGACGTGGGATTGGGCGTCGTCGGCACGAAAACGTTGATCAGGGTATCCTCCGTGAGGTCCTGCACCTCGCCTTTGGTGGTCCCGGTGATGAAACCGAGAGTCCAGATGCCCCGGCGCGGGTATTCGATCAGCACGCATTCGCGGAAGGCCGTGGACTTGTTGGCGAGCACCGTTTCCATGATCTGGTTGATGGCGCTGTAGAGCGAGCGGATGACCGGCAGCCGGTTGAGGATCGCGTCGAACATTTGCCGCGTCACGCGCCCCAGGAACCCCGCGGTCAGGGCGCCGATGAGCGTGAGACCGACCAGTACCAGGAGCAGGCCGAGCCCCGGTATAAAGAACGGCATATAGGCTTCGGGATTGTATTCCGGCGGCAGCAGGCTGAAGACCTGCTCATCGACGAAGGAGATGAACAGCCAGGCGAGATAGATGGTGAGACTGACCGGTGCGGTGATCAGGATCCCGGCGAAGAAATAGGTGCGCAGCCGCGCCCAAAGACCGAACCCTGCACTCTTCAAAGGTCCCTCCGCCATGTCCCGCTTCCGCCTGGTTGCAGCCCGCGTCTTCGGGCGCCGTTGTCGACCGTCGGGGCCCATTCAATGGACCTAGCCGCCCGGGCGCAAGCCCCTATACTCGGCGCAGATCAGGATGAACGACATGGCGGAACCGGACTGGATTCGCGGCCAGATCCGCTTCGTGGAACGAAGCGAGATCACCTCGCGCCTCATACTGGGCATCGAGGCGCATTGGCAGCGCCTGCGCGGCGACCGGGCCATGCCGCGCCGCGACGAGATCGACCCGGTCGAGCTGGCGCCCTGGCTGCCCTATGTGTCGATCGTCGAACTCCACGAAGACCCGTTCCGCGTGCGCTACCGCGTGGTCGGGACCGAGGTCGCGCGCATCATCGGCGAGGATTTCTCCAACCGCTGGCTGGATGAAACCGGCTGGAGCGCGGATTCGATCTTCGTCAACCGGCTGATCTACCGGAAAGTGGCCGCCACCCGGCAGCCGCTCTACGGCCTCTCGGTGCTGCACTATGCCGGGCGCGAGGATTGGATCTTCGAATGGGTGCTGCTGCCGCTCTCCAATGACGGCGTCCGGGTCACGCATTGCCTGAGCCTGGACGACCTTTCCACCATCGCGCCGCGCAGCCGCCTGTTGCCGATGGATTGACGCGCCGCTCGTCAAACCCGGATAGACAGATCAGTAGGTCGCGCCGCTGCGCGCCGCCTGCAGCCTGCTCAGCGTATCCTTGACGGAGAGTTGCGCCGCGTCGTCCGGGTCGTGGACCTTGAGCAGGAGAACGGTGAGTGTCGTCGTCACGCGTCCGGCCCCGCGGCGGACCGGCTGATAGTAGAAGGGGTCGTCGTAGAACCAGCCCGGCCCACCGTAATAGCTGTAGGGATAGCCGTAGCGCCGGTATCCGAGCGGCGAGGAATGCGGCACGAGATATTGCGACACCTGGATATCGGTATCGCGCGTCTCCTTCTCGATCTTCATCGCCGCCATGCCGCGCTCGTCGGCGATCTGCGCGGCGCGCCACAGGGCGAGGTCATGCGTCTTGGCCATCTCTGCCTGCACCCGGGCGTCGTCGCGGGTGGCGTTGACCGGCACTCGCACGGCGGCGCCGGCATAGGTCACCTCGATGCGGTCGGCACCGAGGTCGCGCTCGCTGTAGCCGAAATCGCCGGTCTGGCCGAGCGCTACCATGGCGGGCTTGGGCGGCGCCGGCGTGGTGCAGCCGGCCAGCAGCGCGCCGGCCAGCAAAGCGGCCAGCCCCAGAGCCCACCCCGGGGCCAAGCCGGGAGCCAAGCGATATCGGGAACCGAGCCGGTGCGATTGCGTCATCATCAGGCCGTCAGCAGCGTCACCGCAGGGAAAATTGGGGGGCGTCGCGGCGGCCTGCAAGTCACGATTGCGCGCGGTGGATTGTCGCTGCGATCCGAGGGCGCGCCGGGCCCAGCGCCTAGCTCTGGGCGAGACTCAGCGCCAGACCATCTCCGGATTGCCGAGCACCTGCGGGCTGAGCGCCAGGCAATAGGCGTTCTTCTCCCACATCGCCTTGCACGCCTTGCCGGCCGCGCCCTGCTCGAGGCCGACCAGCATGGCGCTGTATTTGGCGCTGCCTTCGAAGGCCTTCTGCACGATGGCCGGGCGGCCGCCCTTGGCGAGCGGGCCGAGACCCTTCTTGGCCTCCTCCAGCACCTTCTGCGCCTTCGCCTTGTCCGGATAGGCGCCAAACACGATGCCCCAGCCGGACAGCCGCGCCGCGGAGGTGATGACGCCGCTTTCGCCGCCGGCCAGCTGCGCCGCGCTGCAGGCCCCGCCGGTCAGGATCGTCGGCGGCGAGCCGGCATCGTCGGCGCTGGTCTTCAGCGCAAGGCGGGTCACGCTCTCCTTCGACAGCGTCCCTGCCGCGAACGCCTTGTTCAGCAGCTTGGTCATTTCGGACACGCGCTGGCCGCGGCTGGCGCTGCCCAGGACCACGCCGATCACGCGCCGGCCGTCGCGCTCGACCGAGGCGACCAGGTTGTAGCCCGAGCCGCAAGTGAAGCCGGTCTTGAATCCGTCGGCGCCCTGATAGCTGCCGAGGATGGAGTTGACCGTGCCGCGGCTGCGCTTGCCGATGGTGACGCTGCGCTGGTTGAACAGCGGGTAATGCTCCGGATAGTCGCGCAGCAGCGCCATCGCCAGCACCGCCATGTCGCGCGCCGTGGTCACCTGCCCGTCATCGGGCAGGCCGGTGGCGTTGCGGAAAACCGTGCGGCCCATGCCGAGCGACCGCGCCATGGCGGTCATCTTCTGCGCGAAGGCCGGCTCGCTGCCGCCCACCTTCTCCGCCAGCGCCACGGCGGCATCGTTGCCGGAGGCGACAATGGCGGCGTTGATCGCCTCCCGCACCGTGATCACCTGGCCGGCCTGCAGGCCGAAGCGCACCGGCGAGACGCCGGCTGCCGCAGCCGAGACCTTGATCTTGTCGTCGAGGGAAAGCCGTCCGGCCGCGATCTCGCTGAGCGCGACATAGACCGTCATCATCTTGGTGAGCGACGCCGGATACCAGAGATGGTTCGGCGCGTCGGCCGACAGTACCGCGCCGCTCTTCGCATCGACGACGAGGCTGGCCGCCTGCGCCGCGCGCACGGAAAGCCCGGCGCCGCCGACGAGCAGCACGCACGCCAGACACACACGCAGCCCGCGGCTGATGAGTTCACACACCATGATCTTTCCCGGACGCCGAATTCCCTGCTACATAGCCAGGAACAAGCCGACGCCATTATGGCAGGTTCGGGGAGGTGACGTGAAGCAATTTGCGCAAATGCTTGTGACCTTAGTCACAATGCTGACGGTGCTGCCGGTTAACGTTACCCGCGCGGATTATGACGCTGGCGCAGCGGCTTACCAATCGGGCGACTTCCGCGCGGCGATGACGGAATGGTTACCGCTGGCCGAGGCCGGCGATCCTGTCGCACAGAACAGCGTCGGCGCCCTCTACGATCACGGTCTGGGCGTCGACGAAGACGACGCGGAGGCGGCGCGCTGGTACCAGATGGCGGCCGATCAGGGCCTGCCGCTGGCCATGCGCAACCTCGCCGGCATGTATGCCGGCGGCTACGGCCTACCCTACGACAAGGACCAGGCGATCCATTGGTACGAGCAGGCGGCGCAGCTGGGCGACGAGAAAGCGGCGCAGCGTCTCGCTGCCCTCGACCCGGCGCGCGCAGTCGTCGCACCCGAACCGACCGTATCGGAACCCGCCTCGGTCGAACCGATGACTGTGGCCGGCGACGATGTCGAGGCGACCGAACCGCTGGCGCAAACCGAAGCGGCACCGGAATCGACCGGCGCCGAATCCGCGTCCAGCGAACCCGCGTCCGGCGAGCCGATGCCGGCGAGCACGGATGGCGCCGACGATCTGCAATATGGTGAAGGCGCGGCCCCTGCGGCGGCCCCTGCAGCGCCCACCACGCAGCAGGCCAGCCTGGCCACTCCGGCGCCGATGGCGGGCAACTGGCTGATCGGCCAGTGGCAGGGCCCCTCGCTGGGCTGCCCGCCGGGCGGTGGATTGGAATTCGCCGCCGGCGAGACGCGCAGCTATTTCGGCGGCAAGGTCGCCGCGACGCTCTCCGCCACCTACCAGGTGGCGGACGATGTCATCACCGTCGTCTCCACCGGCATCGACGGCGTCGGCCACACCTATCAGTACCGCCGCTCCGGCGATGACCGTTTCGCTATCGCCGCGGTGCCGCCGGAAATGCCGGCCACGATGGTCGGTGTCGAGTACCGCCGGTGCGGCGCCGCGCCGCTGCAATCCGCTGCCATGCCCGCGGCGGCGCCTGCGGCTTCATCGGCGCCCGCCTCTGCCGCACCGGCGCCCGCCACAACGGAGCCTGCGACGCCGGAGCCCGCTGCGGCGCCCGAACCAGCCGCACAGCCGCCGGCATCCGGCGCCCTCACCGTGCCGACGGTGCCGAGCACAACGACTGCGCCGGCGCAATCCGCTGCCAAGCTCCCGGCGGCGCCGGGCACCGGCGGGGCCTCGGCGCAGGCGGGCTGGGATGCTTTCGGCCGCGGCGACTATCAGGGCGCGCTCGATGTCTGGACCCCGCTGGCTGAGGCCGGCGACGTCAACATGCAGTTGCTGGTGGGATCGATCCACGATTTCGGCCAGGGCGTGCCGCAGGACGATGCCGAGGCGGCGAAGTGGTACCAGATGGCGGCCGAACGCGGCTCGGCCAAGGCGCAGTACCAGCTCGGCGCGCTCTATACCCGCAGCGCCCAGGTCAAGGATCCGAAGCAGGGCTACACCTGGCTGACCATCGCCGCCAAGACGATCGGTAGCGGCAACGCCTCCGGCATCACCGCCGATCAGGCGACGACCCTGCGCGCACTCGCGGCGATGAGCCTGAGCGAGGCGGAGATCGCCGAGGCCGAAGCGGCCGCCAAGGGCTTCGCCGCCAAACAGTAGCGGCTGGCGGCCCGCGCCTACTTGATCCAGATGGCGGCGCTGGCGCTGCTGCCCTCGCGGTCGATCACCGTGACGCGCGCGGCGCCGCGGCCATCCGGCAGCCATTGCGCCTGCCGCCGGTAGGGCAAGGAGGCGATCGGCTGGCCGTTGACCAGCCAGCGCAGCGGCAACGCCCCGCCCGAAGCCTGCAGCACCAGCGAGGGCAGCGGCCGGTCCTGCGGCGCCAGTTCGAGCAGCGCGCCATCCACCGGAAACGCCACCTTGAGCGCAGCACTTTCGCCGGAATCGGCGCTCGCGCCGGGCCGCGCGCGGAACTGCCGGAGATTGGCGGGCAGGTCGAGATTGCCGGCGAGGATCGCCCCCGCGGGCGCCTGCGCCGCCAGGGCCGAAGGTCCGCGGGGCAGCAGGTCGAACGCCTCGAACAGGATCGGCGCCGCGGCGTCACGCCCCATGCGCCCGGCCGAGAACGTACCGTCGGGCCGTCCGACCCAGATGCCGATCGTGTAGTCGCGCGTATAGCCGATGGCCCAGGCGTCGCGGAATCCGAACGACGTGCCGGTCTTGTAGGCGATGGGCTGCGCATTGCGGCGGTTGGCGGCGCCGAGGAAGCGCGGCGGCGGCGGCGTGTCGAGCAGGATGCGCGTCACGTAATCGGCCGCGACTGGACCCAGCAGCGGCGGATATTCCGCCGTCGCCCCCGCGCCATAATCCAGCGGCGCCGCCTCGCCCGCGTCCGCGAGCGCCGCGAACAGCGTGACCAGCCCCTCGAGGTCGATGCCGACGCCACCCAGCGCGACGGGCAATCCCGGCACGGTCGATTTCTCGGGGAACGCCAGCTCGACGCCCACCTCGCCCAGGCGCTGCACGAAGCGCCGCGGCCCGATGCGGTCGAGCAAGGCGACGGCCGGGATGTTGAGCGAGGCCTGCAGCGCCTCGCGCGCGGTGATGCTGCCGCGGAAATGGCCGTCGAAGTTCTTCGGCGCATAGTCGCCGAAGCGCATGGCGACATCCGGCATCATGGTCTCCGGGTGGGCGATGAGCGCGTCGAAGGCCATGCCGTAGATGAAGGGCTTCAGCGCCGATCCCGGCGAGCGCAAGGCGGTCACCATGTCGTTCTGGCCGTAGCGGCGGTCGGCAAAGAAATCGCTGGACCCGACATAGGCGCGCACCTTGCGCCCGGCGTTCTCCACCACCAGCGCGGCGATGCTGGCGCTCGGTTCCAGCGATGCCTGGTGCCGCCGCACGATCTCGATCAGCGCGCGCTGCAGGCCGTCGTCGACGGTACTTTGGATGAGTCGCGCCGCCGGCTGTTCCCGGCGCAGGCGGTCGGCCAGATGCGGCGCGCTCATCGGGAAGGGTTGCCGCGCCGCCGGCACATCCTCCGCCAGCGCCGCCTGCAGCGCCGGTTCGTCGATTTCGCCGCGCGCCGCCAGCAGGCGCAACACCTTGTCCCGGGCGGCGCGGGCGGCACCCAGGGCGCGGTCGGGCCGCACCGCTTCCGGCGCCTGCGGCAGGGCGACGAGCAGCGCCGCCTCGGCGTCGCTCAGGCGCGCCGGTTCCTTGCCGAAATAGGCGAGGCTCGCCGCGCGCACGCCCTCCAGGTTGCCGCCATAGGGGGCGAAGGTGAGATAGGCGGCGAGGATCTCGTCCTTGCTGCGGCGCGTTTCGATCTGCAGCGCGCGGGCCATCTCGATGAGCTTGGCGCCGAGATGGCGCGGCCGCGGCTCCAGCAGGCGCGCCAACTGCATGGTGATGGTGGAGGCACCCGACACCACGCGGCCATGGCCGACGGCCTGCGCGGCGGCGCGGCCGATGGCGAGCGGGTCGATCCCCGGATGCAGGCGAAAGCGCCGATCCTCGTAACTCAGCAGGAAACGGATCAGCTTGGGATCGATCGCCGCCAGATCGGCCGGCAGGCGCCAGCTGCCCTCCGGCGTCGTATAGGCGCGCAGCACGCGGCCATCCCGGTCGACGACCAAAGTCGAGACCGATTCAAGCCGCTGCAGCGGCGGCGGCGCCAGCCGGTCGGCGACGAACGTCGCTACCGCCAGCGCCAGCAGCGCCAGCCCGGCAATAAGCGATGCGCGCCGCAGCCGCATCGGCATCGCCCTTATTCCGCCGGCAGGATCTGGACCCGCCCGGCCGTGCCGCGGCCGCGATAGGTCGGCTTGTACATGTCCTCGATCGCCGGCGCCGGCAGCTTGTAGTCGCCCGGTGTCACCGCCCGCACCAGATAGGTGAAGTTGAATTCGCGGTTCGAGGCGCCGCTCTCGCTGTCGTAGATGTCGAAGGCGGCGACGAAGCGGTCGTCGCGGAATTCGGTGTAAATCGGCGCGGTCTGCTGCTGCAGCCAGCTCAGCTCGCTCGTCTGCCGGGTGTTGGCGAGGCTCGCCACCTCCGCCTCGAAGCCCGCGGGCAGCAGGTCGGTGATCAGCGCCTGGTGATTCACGTCGGCGCTGGCCCGGCCGGACAGCACCACGACGAGCAGGTCGTTCTGGCGCACCTGGGTCGGATCGAACTCCGTGCCGTCGGTGCGATAGATCGTGCGCGTGATGGTGAAGCCCTCGTCGCTCGCCGGCAGGTCTTCCTTCGGCACACCGGTCACCGTCGCCTTGGCGTAGACCGGCGCGGCGCCGCGATTGGTCACCGACAGGCCGCCGCTCAAGGCAGCCACGGCCGGCATCAGATACAGGTCCCGGTCCTGCGCCACCTCGTTGCCGTCGGACAGGGCGAGCTGCAGCCCGCTCGACTTGCCCGCATTCGCCCGCGCCGCGAGCAGCAGCCAGACCTGCTCCTGCGTGCTGAGCCAGCGGTCGGTGCCCTGCAGGTCGGCAATCCGCTCCAGCAGCGGGGTCGGGTCGAGGCCGGGCAGCTTCGCCTCGGGGATCAGCGCCGCGATCGCCGCCAGGTCGCGCAGCTTCGAGCCGTAATCCCACCAGCCGGAGCCGCGCCGCTCATTCGCCGCGATCGCCGCGTCGAACAGCTCGGCGGCGCGCTGCTGCTCGCCGGCCATCGCCAAAGCGGCGCCCATATGAGCCAGCGCCAGGGCCGGCGCGGACTCGCGCGACACCTGCTCGGCGGCGTAGCGCAGATCAGCGAGCTTGGCGCGCCCTTCCCGGGCCAGCACATAGCTGGCATAGGCCTGGGCCGACGGCCCGCGGCCGTAGCGATCATGGTCGCTGGTCGAGCCGCCCTCGCCCGCCGCCACCCGGCGCAGGCCGTCCAGGCCGCTCTCGATCGCGGACTCCGGAATGGCGAAGCCCTTCGCCTTGGCGCCGATCAGGAAATCCATGGTGAAGGCGGAGAGCCACGGCTCGGCCGGGTCATACGCCGTCCACAGTCCGAACAATCCGTCATAGCGCTGCCGGCTCAGGGTGCTGCGGATCGCCTTCTGCAGCTGCTGCTGGTCGACCTGCTTGTAGCGGTCATCGAGCGACCACAGCTCAGCCACGTCGCCCGCCACCAGCAGCGGATAGGCGCGGCTGATGGTCTGTTCCAGGCAGCCATAGGGATAGTGCTCGAGATTGGCGAGGATCGTCTGCACGTCGAGGTTCGGCGTGGTGCTGAAGCTGGCGCGCAGAGTGGCGCCCTCCAGATAAGGATCGAGCGCCGCCTGGCTCAAGGTGAGCGCGTCGCCCGGCTGCATCCGCCGGCTCAGGGTCTCGGTCACCGGCGCATTGGCCGGCCGCACCGGGATCGAGAACCTGCGTTCCAGCGCAAAGCCGTCCGGTCCTTTCACGCTCAGCGTGATGACACCGTCACCCACCCGCTGGCCGAGGATGGCGACGCGCGCCTGCGTGCCGGCGCCCGGCGCCAGCTCGACCGCCAGCGCCGCTTCCTGGCCGACCTGCACATCGCCCGCCGAAGTGATCGCCGCCTCGTAGCGGCCGGCGGGGCCGTCGAGATTCTGCAGGCTCAGCGACAGGGTGCTCTTGTCGCCCGGCGCCAGGAAGCGCGGCGCGGAAATCTCGGCGACCACCGGATCGCGCACAACCAGGCCCGCTTCCGCCCAGCCGACGTTCTTCTCGTCATAGGCGACCGCCATCAGGCGCAAGCGGCCGTTGTAGTCGGGAATCTCGAAGGCCACCGCCGCCTTGCCGTCGGCGCCGACCTCCACCAGGCCGGAATAGAGCGCCACCATCTGGATGTTCTTCGGCGCGCCGCGCTGATCGAGCCCGCCATCGCCGCCTTCGCGGATCTGGCCGCGCCGCCCGGCCTTGCCGTCGATCAGCTGGCCGTAGAGATCGCGCAGCTCCACCTGCAGCCGCTTCTTGCCGAAGAAGTATTCGACCGGGTCCGGCGTCGCGAAATCGGTGAGGGTCAGGATGCCTTCGTCGACGGCGGCGACGGTGAGGTAGACCTTCGAGCCAGCGAGGTTGCTCAACGCCACCGGAATCTCGACCTTCTGCCGCGGCGTAACCTTCTCCGGCACCGTCATCTGCACCTGCAGCGTGCGCGGCGCCGCGTCGATGCCGAGCCAAGCCACGCCGACGGCGCGGCCCGGGCCGCGATCCTGCTCGGCGCCGGGGCGGAACATGCTGGCGAGCACATAGGCGCCCGCCCCCCATTCCGGGTCGATCTCGATCTCGACGGTCCGTCCTTCGGCGGGAACCGACACCACGCGCGTGCTCAGCACCCGGTCAGTGGCGATGGCGACCAGCGCCTCGCCGGCGAAGGGCGCGCGCAGCATGATCTGCGCCGTCGCGCCCGCCTGATAGCTCTCCTGGTCGGCGACGACCTGCAGCCGGTCGGGCGATTGCCCGCTGCCCGGCTTGGCCGACCAGCCGGCATGGAAGCGCACGGAACTGGCGACGCCGCTCTCGGGATCATAGACCTCGAGCCGGAAATTGCCCCATTGCACGGTTTCGCTGATCGTCACCGGCTCGGTCCCGCCGGCCTGGGTCGTGCCGGCGCGCGCGTCGCCGTCGCGGATGGAGACCTGGTAGTCCCAGGCGCCCTCGGCGAAGAACCAGTTGTAGTCCCATTCCTCGCGCACCAAGCGGTATTGCAGCGCCGGCGCGGCGACCGGCTGTCCGTCCTTGCCGAGCGCGATGATCTCGAATTCCGCCGCGCTGTTCTCCGCCACCTCGTCATCGGCGAAAAGCGGCTTGATGCCGAGATAGAGATCGCGGTTGCGCACCGGCAGCGTCACGCTCTCGATCACCGGCCGCCCGCCGAACTCATAGACCTCGACGCGCAGGGTGGCCTTCAGCGGCGCCTGTACATCCGGCACCTCCTCCAGCTGCACCGGGAGGGCGAAGCCGCCTGCGGCATCGGTCCTGCCCTCCGGCAGGGCGATGCGCATCGGGTCCGCCTCTTCCTCCTGCAAGCCGAAGCGATAGCCCTCGAATTGCGGGAACGGATCGCTGTCCGGGGCCACCACCAGATCGGCCTTGACCTTGAGGTCGGCTGCGGGCGCGCCGTAGAGGAACTTCGCCGTTCCGGTCACCTCGACCGGCTGGTTGGGCGCGATGGTTGCGGCGGAGGCTGTCAGTTTCGTCTCGATGCGCGCCGGCACCACCTCTTCCACCAGGAAGGTTTCGCTGGCGATGGCCGGGGCGGCCGGATCGACGAACGCCTCGATGGTCCACTGCCCGGTCCGCGCCGCCTCGGAGATCGCGATGTCCTGCTGGAATCCGCCGACGACGCCCGGCAGATTGTCGAAACGCTGCGCCTCGACGCCATCCGGGCGCAACACGCGCAGGCTGATCGGCAGGTCGGCCTTGGCATTGCCAGACCAGTCGCGCAGCAGCGCGCCGAGCCGCACAGTTTCGCCCGGCCGGTACACGCCGCGATCGGTGTAGAGGAAGACGTCGAGATTGCTGGGGGCGACACGACCGCCGACGCCGCGGTCGCTCAAATCGTAGGCGGCGCGGGTCAGATCGAGGAAGCTGAAATCGCCGTCCTTGCGGAAGGCGGTGACCGCCGTCGCAGTGCGGCCATCCTTGCCGCGCAGCAGGCCGGGGTCGAAATGCGCCTGGCCGTGCCGGTCGGTCAGCGCGCTGGCCAGCACCTCGTTGTTGCGCGCCAGCAGCTGCACCTTGACGCGGAACAGCGGCTGCGCGGTTTCCAGCGAGCGGGCGAAGACGTTGAGCCCGTCCTCGCCCGACATGGTGGCAAGGCCGAGATCGGAGATCACCAGCCATTGCGTGGCATAGGCGTCCCAATATTCGTTGGCCTGCTCTGGCGCCTCGTCGGGGCTCGCTTGCCGCGCCATCAGCAGGTAGACGCCCGGCTTGATCTCCGGGATCATCTCGGCGACCGGCACCGAGGTCTCGACCCGGCGGTTGCGCTCGCCCTCGACGGGCATCGTGCCTTCCCAGATCTTCTCGCCGGTCTCGGCGGCGATGCGCTCGCTGTCCCAGTTGTAGAGATTGGTGAGGAAGCTGCCGCGGTTGAGCTCGTTCACCAGATTGCGGTCGTTGATGCGCAAGAGCTTCAGCCGGGTGAAATCGACATTGACCGTGGTCAGCGGCACGCCGGTCGAGCCGATCTTCGGCAGCACATAGGCTTGGCGGGCGAAGCCGACGCTGGGCGCGCGGTCGCCGATGGCGAGGTCGACGACCCGGTCCTCCTGCAGCGCGCCGATCTCGGCCGGCAGGCCGCGCTTCAAGGTCACCTGATAGGAGCGGCCATATTCCAGGCCGTCGAGGCACAGCCGGCGGTCGATGGCGCGGTATGCGACCTGCACATCGGGATCGATCCGCACATAATCGTCATAGGAGAGCTGGCGCGTGCCCAGGACCCGCCGGTCGAACACGATGCAGGCATCCGGCCGGTCGCCCTCGATCGCGACCTCGGTGGTGGCGACCTGGAAAGGGACCGCGCGGCTCAGGCGCTTGTACGCGGCGCGCGCATCGGCATCCTGCGTCAGCTCCACCGCGCGGTCATAGGCGTCGAGCGCGTCGCCTGGCCGGTTGATCGCTTCCAGCGCCTGGCCGAGCAGCTTGAACGCCTCGGCCCGCTGCGGCGTGTCGAAGGCCATCTCGGTCGCCAGATAGGCCGCATAGCCGGCGTCGAGGCCCTTGCCGAGCCTGGTCTTGATCGCCGCCAGGTCGCGCCACAGCTGGTAATTGTCATAGCCGGCCGGCACCATGCTCTCGGCCAGGGCCTCCGCCGCGGCGTGGTCTTCGCCGGCGATCAGCGCATCGAGTTCGGCACGCACCTCCTCATACGGTCCCTCGGCCGCCGCCACGCCGTAGAGCCGGTTGCGATATTCATAAGCGGCGGCGCCGAGCTCCTGCAGATCGGCCGCGGCCAGGCCTGGCGCGGCGATTCCCAGAATGACGGCGAACAGGCACACGAAACGACGCATGACGGCGGTCATGGTGCGGAAACTCCAGGCAAGATGGGGTGATGCGCATTCACGCGGGTACTAGACCAGATGGCAGGCGGCTTCTCAATCCCGGCTCGATGACAAGGGCCGAATCGGGCCGCGACATGATGACTTTGCCCTTTGACTTTGTCCGTTTTTGGGCGGAAACAGGCCGGCAACAGGTATCCGCCGGATAAGACCCGCCGAAAGCGCATCCCGCCAGTGACCAGCATCACCGAATCCGCAGAAACGGCGCCGCCGCCCCGCCTATGGCTGCTGTTCGGCGAGCGGCGCGGCGACAACGCGCAGGTCCTGGCCCTGGCGCGCCTGCTGGGCTGGCCCTTCGAGATCAAGCAGCTGCATTGGGACACGGACTACGACGTCCAGCCGGCCGAGGCCGGTGCCTCGCTCGCCGGGCTGGATCGGAGTGCCAGCGATTCTCTCGCCGCGCCCTGGCCCGACATGGTCATCGGCATCGGCTTCCGTTCGGCGCCGATCTCGCGCTGGATCGCGGCGCAGGCCGGCCACCCCGTGGTCAATATCCGGCTGGGCCGCCCGCGCACCGAGCTCTCGCTCTACGACCTCGTCATCACCACGCCGCAATACGGCCTGCCCCCGGGTCCGAACGTCCGCGAGCTGCCGCTGCCCCTGGTGGCGCCGGACGCGGCCGAGATCGAAGCCGCCCGGGTTCGGTGGCGGCCGCACCTGGCTGGCCTGCCGCGGCCCTGGACCGCCGTGCTGCTCGGCGGCCCGACCCAGCACATGGCTTTCGACGACCTAGTCGCCGCCGAGATCGCCGCCGGGCTGCAGCAATTCGCGACCAGATCGGGCGGGTCGCTGCTGATCACCACCAGTCCGCGCTCGCCGCGGTCCCTGCCCGACCTGCTGGCGCGCAGCGTCACCGCGCCGCATTTCCTGCATCGCTGGCGGGCCGAGGGCGACAACCCCTATCTCGCCCTGCTGGCCGAGGCGGACCAGGTCGTGGTCACCAGCGACAGCATCTCCATGACCGCCGATGCCGCCGCCCTCGAGAAGCCGATCCTGATCTATGAGCTGCCCTGGCTGGGGCGGACGAAAAAGCCCGGCCTCGTCGCCGGCATCAAGCGCTATGTGCGCGAGCGGCGCGAGCGGCGCGGCATGGCAGGATTGGCGCCCGACCCGCTCGACCGCTTCTACGACCGCCTGACCCTGGCCGGCAGGGCGCGGCCGCGGCGCAACGCGCTCGAATTCACCCGGCGGCTCTACCAGTCCGGCATCGCCAGGCGGTTCGATCCAGCGCAGGTCGACCTGGCTTGGCGCCCGCAGGCCGCGGCCCGGGAAGCGCAGCGGCGGGTCATCGCGGAAATCCGCGCCCTGTGGCGGGCGCGCCGGGCGGGCTGACGGCGGACCGCCCATCGCCTTGTCTGGCCGCAGGTCGCGTGTTATAGGCCCCGCCCATCCCCGGATATTCGACGCGCCCGGCCGGCCGGCGCCAACCGGACCGCAGATCGGAGCCCAGATTTGAAGTTCATTCGCCCATGATGGTTTGGATCGACGCGGCCTCGCCCGCCGCGCGGCTGAAGATTTTCGGCCTGACCGTGACCGAGCGCCATCTGCAGGCCCTGCTGCGCCTGGACCCGAAGCCGAGCAGGATCGTCATCGACACGGGCGCCCATGAGCCCGCCGCGCTCGGCATTCCGGCCGAGGTGACGCGGCGATTGCCGATCACCTGGACCAAGGGGGCTGGCAGCCTGGACGAGCGGCTAAACCCGGCCCTCGCCGATTCCGGCGGCGACAGCGTCCTGGTGCTGGACGGCACCGCGCTCGCCGATCAGCGCCTGCATGGACAGCTGGCGAAATCGGAGACGACGCTGGCGGTCTTCGCGCCGGACCACGCCGAGAACGCCGCCATGCTGTTCCTGAAATCCGCCGCGCCGGTGCCGGCCGCCGCCGATCTGGCGAGCCTGGCGCGCAGCCTGGTGACGGCCGGAACCGCGCGCGAGCTGACCCAGCAGAGCTTCGACGGCTTCATCCGCAAGCTGCGCCGCTCGCTGCCCTTCTACCTGTTCCGCATCGGCGACCAGGAAGCTGCGGCGAAGGTGCAGCGCTTCCTGTTCTGGTCGAATTACAAGGGCTCGACCGACCTCTTCACCCGCTATGTCTATCCGCCGCTGGTGTGGCTGATGGTCCGGCCGCTGGCGGCGGCGCGCATCCATCCCAACTTGGTGACGCTGGTTTCCATCGCGCTGACCTTCGGCGCGGTGCCGTTCTTCGCCAGCGGGCAATGGGCGATCGGCTTCCTCATGGCCTATGGCATGAGCGTGCTGGATTCGGTTGACGGCAAGCTGGCGCGCCTGACCTTCACCGATTCCCGGCTCGGCAATTTCCTCGACCACGGCCTCGACATGGTGCATCCGCCGATCTGGTACGTGGCCTGGGCCTATGGCATCGGCCTCGGGACGGAGGGCTGGGGCTCGCCGCTGGGTTACGCCACCATCGCCATCCTGGTCTTCTACGTGCTGGACCGGCTGATCCTGAAAATCTATCCGCGCTTCTTCCAGCGCGGCTTCCACACGCACTCAAAAATGGACGCGACCGTGCGCAGCTTCATCGCCCGGCGCAACATCAACCTGCCGCTGTTCCTGCTGGGGATCGTGTTCGGGCTGGGGCGCGAGGCGTTCTTCCTGATCTCCGCCTGGCAGATCGCCACCGCGGCCTATCACGGCGTCCGCACCTTCTGGATCCTGGCGGTGCAGAAGGCGCACCGCAACCCGCAGGCGAAGCCCGCCCACGTCGCCGCCGACCTCGACTAGCGCATCTCGAACAGTTCCTGATGGAAGGCCGCCGTCGGCAGGCCCCGTGCCAGGAAATCGGCGCGCAGGGCGGCGCCGAAGCGCGGCGGCCCGCAGAACCAGATGCTGGCGGTTTGCCACTCCGGCACCGCCTTGCGGATATCCTCTGCCGTCAGCAGCCCGTCGCGTGGGCTCACCAGCACGTGCGGGCGCACGCGGGCGGCCGCCGCATCCGCCTTGAGCTTGCCGAGTGCCACCTCCGAGACGTCCATGGTCGGGTGGAACAGGTCGACCGGCCGTTCCGATGGATTCCGCGCCAGATGCTTCATGCGCGCGATGAAGGGCGTGATGCCGATGCCGGCGCCGATCCAGATCTGACGCGGCCAGTCGTCATCGAAATCGAAGCAGCCATAGGGCCCTTCGACCGTCACCTCCATGCCGGTGCGCAGGCGTTCGCGCAGCCGCGTGGTGTGGTCGCCAAGCGCCTTGGTGATGAAGGTGACCTGCGGGTCTTCGGCGTTCCAGGC
>JAEUKU010000371.1 GCA_016794075.1 Rhodospirillaceae bacterium | reverse complement strand
GAGCCGTGCCTTCGACCGCAAGGTGGTGTCGCATCAATGCGGCACGGTGCGCATGGGCAATGATCCAGCGCAGGCGGCGCTCGATCCCTATTGCCGGGCCTATGACCATGACAACCTGTTCGTCGTTGATGCCGGATTTCTACCCAATTCGGCGGCGGTCAACCCGTCGCTCACCGTGGCGGCGCAGGCGCTGCGCGTCGCCGATCACATCCGCCGCCAGGATCTGCGCGAATGACCACCCGCACCGCCTATGACTACATCATCACCGGCGGCGGCTCCGCCGGCTGCGTCCTCGCCGCGCGCCTCAGCGAGGACCCACATGTTCAGGTGCTGCTGCTGGAGGCGGGCGGCAGCGACCGGCATCCGCTGTTCCACATGCCGGCCGGCTTCGCCAAGATGACCAAGGGGATCGGCTCCTGGGGCTGGCACACCGTGCCGCAGAAGCACATGGGCGGGCGGGTCCTGCGCTTCACCCAGGCCAAGGTGATCGGCGGCGGTTCCTCGATCAACGCCCAGCTCTACACCCGCGGCAATCCACTGGACTACGAATCCTGGGCCAGGGACGGCAATTGCGGCGGCTGGGGCTATCGCGACGTGCTGCCCTATTTCAAGCGCTCGGAAGACAACCAGCGCCTGGTCAACGCCTATCACGCGTATGGCGGGCCGCTCGGCGTCTCGGCGCCGGTCAACCCGCCGCCGATCTGCGACGCCTATATCCGCGCGGCGCAGGAAGCGGGGGTTCCCTATAACGGCGACTTCAACGGCGCGATCCAGGCGGGCGCCGGCTTCTACCAGCTGACCACGCGCCATGCGCGGCGCTCCTCGACCGCCAGCGCCTTCCTGAAGCCGGCGCTGGGCCGGCCCAACCTCGCGGTGAAGACGGACGCTCAGGTGCTGCGCATCGTCGTCGAGAAGGGCCGTGCCATCGGCGTCGAGGTCAGCGAGGCGGGCGGCCGGGCGACGCTGCTGCGCGCAACACGAGAGGTGGTGGTCAGCAGCGGCGCCATCGGCTCGCCCAAGCTGCTGCTGCAATCGGGCATCGGCCCGGCCGCGCATCTGCGCGCGGTGGGCGTCGACGTGGTCCATGACCTGCCCGGTGTCGGCGGGAACCTCCAGGATCACCTCGATCTGTTCGTGATCTGCGAATGCACCGGCGAGCACACCTACGACAACTACGCCAAGCCGCATCGGGCGCTGTGGGCGGGCATCCAGTACGTGCTGTTCAAGACCGGACCGGTCTCCTCCAGCCTGTTCGAGACCGGCGGCTTCTGGTTCGCGGACCAGGCCGCGCGCTCGCCCGACATCCAGTTCCATCTCGGCCTGGGCTCCGGCATCGAGGCGGGGGTGGCGAAGCTGCGCAATACCGGCGTCACGCTAAATTCCGCCTTCCTGCGGCCGCGCTCGCGCGGAACCGTCCGCTTGGCCAGCGCCGACCCGCGCGCGGCGCCGCTCATCGATCCCAATTACTGGGACGATCCCTATGATCGCGAGATGTCGCTGAAGGGCCTGGAACTGGCGCGCGAGATCATGCGGCAGAAGGCGTTGAAACCCTTCGTGCAGGAGGAGATCTTGCCCGGCCCGGCAGTGACGCGGCAGGAGGATATGATCCAGTTCGCGTGGAAGAACGCCAAGACGGACCATCATCCGGTGGGCACCTGCAAGATGGGCACCGACCAGATGGCGGTGGTGGCGCCGGACCTCAGGGTGCATGGGCTGGAAGGCTTGCGCGTCTGCGACTCCTCGATTATGCCCAGTGTCGTCTCGTCGAATACCAATGGCCCCAGCATCATGATCGGCGAGCGGGCGGCCGATCTGGTGCGGGGATTGCCGCCGCTGCCGCCCGCGCCCGTCGATATTCCGGACCAGGGATACGGCGCCCGGTCCGCCGCCTGATAGGAGACATTCATGAAACGCTCGGAATTGAACGAGATTATCCGCGAGGGCGAGAAGTTCATCGCCTCCTTCGGGTTCAAGATGCCGGAATTCGCCAACTGGACGCCGGAGGACTGGCGTCGCAACAAGCACCGCGCGCGCGAGGCGATCCGCGCCCGGCTTGGCTGGGACATCACCGATTTCGGCCGCGGCGATTTCGAGGATACCGGGCTGCTGCTGTTCACCATCCGCAACGGCAGTCAGGAAAATCTGCGCCGCGGCGGCGGCATGGTTTATGCGGAGAAGATCATGATCTCGCGCAAGAACCAGATCACGCCCATGCACACCCATGGCGTGAAGACCGAGGACATCATCGTGCGTGGTGGCGCGCCGCTGGAAGTCCAGCTCTACAACGCGAAACGCGGCGGCGGCGCCGACCAGGACAGGCCGGTGGTGGTGCGCATGGACGGCATCGAGCACGAGGTGAAGGCCGGCGGCATCGTGCAGATTCAGCCCGGGGGCTCGATCACGCTGGAGCCGGGGCATCTGCATTCCTTCTGGGGCGCCGGCGGCGATTCCCTGGTCGGCGAGGTCTCGGTGGTCAATGACGACGAGACCGACAATTACTTCCTCGACATGGTGTCGCGCTTCCCGGACGTGGAAGAGGACGAGCCGCCCTATCGCCTGATCGTTCCCGACTACGCGAAGCTCTGAACATGATCCGGCACTGTGTCTTCATCCGCTTCCGCCGCGAGGTTCCAGCCGAGGAACGCCGGGCGATGATGGCCGAGATCGCGGCACTGAAGGGCCGGCTGCCGGGATTGCTGGCGGTCCATATCGGCGCCAATGTCAGCCCCGAGGTCGGCATGGACAAGGGCTACGCCGACGGCTTCATCGTCGATTTCCGCGATGCGGCGGCGCGCGATGCGTATCTGGCCGATCCGGCGCACCAGGCGACCGGGCGCAAGCTGGTGGCGGCGGCGCAGGGCGGCATCGAGGGGATCCTGGTCTATGACCTGGACGTCGCGGGGGCGTAGGGCGCGGCTATGATCCTCAGTTGCGGCGACGCGCTCTACGATGTGTTCATGTCCGCGCGGCCGCAGGGAGCAGGCTCGACCGGCAGCATCGCGCTCGACGCGCGGGTCGGCGGCTCGCCGCTCAACGTCGCGATCGGCCTGAGCCGGCTGGGCCAGCCGACCGGGTTCTTCGCCAAGGTCTCCACCGATCCATTCGGGCAGACGCTGCTCGCTCACTTGGCGGTGGAGGAGGTGGAAACCAGCCTTTGCGTCCGCACCGTTTCGCCGACCACGCTCGCCGTCGTCGCTCTCGATGCCAAAGGCGTGCCGACCTACTCCTTCTACACGGAAGGCACCGCCGACCGTTCGCTGGAGCGGGTCGAGCTGCCGGTCCGATTGCCCGATGCCATCCGCGTCATCCATATCGGCTCCTATGCCACGGCGCTGGAGCCCACCGCCGGCAGTCTGGAGGCGCTGGTGACGCGCGAGCGCAGCCGCCGCTTCATCGCCTATGACCCGAATGTGCGCCCCAGCATCGTGCCCGACCGGGAGGTGTGGCGGCAGCGCGTCGCGGCGCTCTCCGCCAAGGCGCATCTGGTGAAGGCCAGCATCGAGGACATCGCGTTTCTCTATCCCGGCGCCGACGAGCGCGAGGTGCTGCGCGAATGGCTGGAGCGCGGTGCCTGCCTCGCGGTCGCCACGCGCGGCGAGGCGGGGGCGATCGCGATGACCCAGTCCGGGCTTGTCGCCGAGGTGGCGAGCCCGCAGGTGAACGTCGTCGACACCGTCGGTGCCGGCGACACCTTCCAGGCGGCGCTGCTGACCTGGCTGGCCGAGAACGGCAGGCGGTCGCCCGACGGGATCGCGTCGATGGCCGAGCGCGAACTCGGGTTGCTGCTGGAATTCGCGGCCCAGGCGGCCGCCATCACCTGCTCGCGTCGCGGCGCGGACATGCCGCGCCGGGGCGAGATTTAAGGCGCCGGTTCAGCAGAGGGCGGCTCGCGCCCGCAGCGATTGGGCGCAGACGTCTTCGACCATCTGGCGCAACTCGCGCAGGGTAAAGGGCTTGGCAAGCGTCGCCGCGGCGCCCAGGTCGCGCGCCGCCTGCAGGTTGTCACCATCGCCCAGGCGACCGCCGCCGGACATGGCGATAACCGGAAGCTCCGGCCATTGACGCTTGATGACGCCCAGCACTTCGAGACCGTCCGTCTCCGGCATGACCAGGTCGGTGATTACCAGGTCGAACTCCGCCTGACGCAGCGACTGGAGTCCGATGCGGCCATTGGCGGCCTCTCCCACCCGGTGGCCGGATTGCTCAAGGATCTGGCGGATCAACTGGCGGATCATCGCCTCATCCTCGATCACGAGCACACGCAACACAATCAATCTCCTGATGCGCCACCCACCCGGCCGTAGCCGGGCCACTCGGCGCGCATTCCTGTTGATCCAGGCGGCGGCGAGCCCAAGCCGGGCGCCGCGCGTTGGCGCCGATATTGCCCCCCACGATGCTAACGTGTCCTTTCGTGCGGCCGGTTCTTGGGGATAGGTAAGGCTATCCAGAAGGATGGGGTTGCGGCGACGGGACGCATAAGATGGCGGCTTATGGCACGATTTGCACGCAAGTTTAGGCAAATGCCGCCAGCTTCCGCCAAAAACCGCGCCGCCGCTACTCCGCCGGATGCGTCACCGGACGCCGGAACAGGCCACGCAGCGCGCCCGACATCTTTTCCATATAGAGGTACAGGACCGGCGTGATGAACAGCGTCAGCACCTGCGACAATAGCAGGCCGCCAACCACGGCGACTCCCAGCGGCTGGCGCAACTCGGCGCTGGCGCCATGGCCGACGGCGATGGGCAGGGTGCCCATGATGGCGGCAAATGTCGTCATCATGATCGGGCGGAAGCGCAGGATGCAGGCGCGGTAGATCGCCTCCGGCGGCGCCATGCCTTCGCGCTGCAGGGTCAGCGCCACGTCGATCATCATGATGGCGTTCTTCTTCACGATGCCGATCAACATCAGGATGCCGATGACCGCCACCATGCTGAGATCCATCGCCGCCAGTTCCAGCGCGATGAAGGCGCCGATGGCGGCAGAGGGCAGGCCGGTCAGGATGGTGAAGGGGTGGATGAAGCTCTCATAGAGGATGCCGAGAACGATATAGATGGTGACGATCGCGGCGAAGATCAGCAGCGCCTGGTTGTCGAGGGCGTCCTGGAACACCTGGGCGTTGCCGGAGAAGGTCGAGGTGATGGTGCTGGGCAGCGCCATCTGAGCTTTCAGCACCTCGGTGCGCGCGATCGCGTCGCCGAGAGCGATTCCGGGGGGCAGGTTGAACGAGATCGTGGTGGCCGGCAGCTGACCAAGCTGGTTGATGCTGAGGGCGCCAACGGTTCGCTTGACCTCGGCGAAGGCGCCGATCGGCACCAGCTTGCCGGAGGCGGAGCGCACATAGACGGTGTCGAGCAGATCCGGCCCCCACGGGATGCGCGGATCGAACTCGATCAGCACGGAATAGGTGTCGCCGGTGGCGTAGATGGTGGAAACCTGGCGGGTGCCGAAGCCGGAATAGAGCGTGGAGCGCAGCTTGTCAGCGGAAATGCCGAGTGCATTGGCCTTGTCCTTGTCGACGATCAGGCTTGCCTGCTGCGCGCGGGCTTCAAGGTCCGTGGTCACGTCGGCGAAGGTGGGGTCAGCCTGCATCGCCTCTGCCATCCGCGCGGTCCAGGAATAGAGCGCCTCCTGGTCCACCGCCTGCAGCACGAACTGGTACTGGCTGCGCGACGACCGCCCGCCCAGGCGCAGGTTCTGGACAGGGGTGATGAAGGTGGAGATGCCGGCGATCGGCGCCAGCTCGCGCCGCAGATCCCCCAGCACCTTGTTGAGCTCCGGCCGCTCGGCCCTGGGCTTCAGCTGGATGAACAGGCGGCCGCTGTTCGGCGCGTTGCCGCTGCCGACGACGCTCGCCACGCCATGCACGTGCGGCGAATTGCGGAACACCTGCTCGACCTGCTGCTGCAGCTTGACCATGGCAGCGAAGGAGATGTCCTCGCGGGCGCGGGTCGAGACCGAGAGCTGCCCGATATCTTCCTGCGGGAAGAAGCCCTTGGGGATCGCGTTGTAGAGCCACCAGGTGCCGGCAATGGTGGCGAAAAAGACCACCAGCATCACCGGCCGGAAGCGCAGGCAGAACTTGAGCCCGGCATCGTAGACCGCCAGCATCCCGTCGAACGCGCCCTCAAGAATGCGGTCGAACAGTCTGGCGCGGTGATGCTCGCCGGGGCGCCGCGCCTTCAGCATCCGGGCGCAGAGCATTGGCGTCAGGGTGAGCGAAACGAAGGCCGAGGCCGCGATCGCCATCGTCACCACGACCGCGAATTCGTGGAAGATCCTGCCCACCACGCCGCCCATCAGCAGCACCGGAATGAAGACCGCGACGAGCGACGCGGTGATGGAGATGATGGTGAAGCCGATCTCGCGGCTGCCCTTCAGCGCCGCATCGAAGGGCTGCATGCCTTCCTCGATATGACGGACGATGTTCTCCAGCATGACGATCGCGTCGTCGACGACCAGGCCGACCGTGAGCGTGAGCGCCATCAGCGAAATGTTGTCGATCGAGAAGTCCAGAAGATACATGCCGGCCAGCGTCGCGATCAGCGAGATCGGCACGGCCACGCTGGGGATCAAGGTGGCGGTCGCCCGGCGCAGGAACAGGAAGATGACCAGGATGACCAGCGCAATCACCAGCATCAGGGTGAATTCGACGTCGGCGACGGCCTCGCGGATCGAAGTCGAGCGGTCGTTGACCAGGTTGAGCGTGACCGTCGGCGGGAGCTCGTCGCGGAACTGCGGCAGCATCTCCTTGATCCGGTCGACCACCTCGACCGTGTTGGCGTCCGGCTGGCGCTGGATCGCCATGACGATGGAGCGGGCGCCGTTGTACCAGCTGGCGACCTGGTTGTTCTCCACCGAATCGATCACCATGGCGATATCGCGCAGCCGCACCGGCTTGCCGTCGCGCGTGGCGATGATGAGCTCGGCAAACTCATCGGCGTTGTCGAGCTGGGTATCGGCCTGGATGGTCAGCGTCTGGTCCTGGTTGCGGATGACGCCGACCGGCGTGATGGTGTTGGAGGCCCTGATGGCGTCCTGCAGCTCGTCGACGCCGATGTCGCGGGCGGCCAGCGCGTTCGGGTCGACCTGGATGCGCACCGCGTATTTCTGGCTGCCGAAGACCAGCACCTGCGCGACGCCGGCCAGGGTCGACAACCGTGGCGACATGACCTGCTGGGCGAAGTCGTCGATCTGCGACAGCGACATCACCTCGCTGCGGAGCGCGAGCAGCAGGATCGGCGCGTCGGCCGGGTTCACCTTGCGATAGCTGGGCGGCTCGTCCATGTCGTCGGGCAGGCGCCGGCTGACGCGTGAGATCGCCGATTGCACGTCCGCCGCCGCGGCGTCGATGTCACGGTTCAGCTCGAACTCGATGGTGATGTCGGTCTCGCCCTGCGACGACGTCGCACTGATGGTCTCGATGCCTTCGATCGTGGCGAACTGCTTGATCAGCGGCGTTGCCACCGATTTCGCCATGGTGTCGGGCGAGGCGCCGGCCAGGTCGGCGGAGACGTTGATGGTCGGGAAGTCCGTGCGCGGCAGGGCGGCGACCGGCAGGTGGTTGAACGAGAACAACCCGGCCACGATCAGCGCCGCCGACATGAGCAGGGTGGCGACGGGCCGCCGGATGCAGAATTCGGAGATGTTCATGTCCGGCTCCCGCGCCCTCCGGTTGCCTATTGCACTGTTACGGGCATGCCCGGGGCCAGCTGGTGCTGGCCGTCGACCACGACGCGCTCGCCGGCCTGCAGGCCGTCGGCGATGGCGGTCGCGTCGCCGTTGGTGCCGGCCGAAACCACGTTTCGCATCTCAACCGTGCTGTCGTCCTTGACGACGAAGACGAACAGGCCGCCCTGGCCGACCTGCAACGCCACTGTCGGGATGGTCGGCGTCTCCTGCTGGCGGCCGAGCTCGATCTCCACGTCGAAATACTGACCCGGCCAGAGCTCCAGTTTCTGATTGGTGAATTCCGCCTTGGCCGTGATGGTGCCGGAGCTGATATCGACCGAGCTGTCTATGAAGTTGAGGCGCCCTTCGGCGCGCGGCGCGTCCTGGCCCTTGCTGAACACACGCACGCGCGCCGGGGGCTCAGCCTGCAGCGCGGCGCGCAGCTGGTCGAGGTCGCGATCAGGCAGCGCGAAGGTGACGCGGATCGGCTGCATCTGGGTGATGGTAACCAGCGGCGTCGAATCGTTCTCGCCGACCAGATTGCCGGGCGTCACCGTGATGGCGCCGAGGCGGCCGCTGATTGGCGCCTTGATGACGGAGTAGGAGAGAATAAGCTTCGTTGCGTCGATGAGGGCGCGATCCGCCACCACCGCGGCGGCAGCGGCGCGGGCTTCCGCCTTCGCCTGGTCCAGCGACTGCTTCGACACCGTCTGCTTGGCGGCTAGCGCCTGGGCCCGCTCCAGATTGGCGTTGGCAAGCTCGAGCAGCGCCTCGTCCTTCTTCAGCGTCGCTTCCTCGTGCGCGATGGCGGCCTTGGTTTCGCGGTCGTCGAGGACGAAGAGCACGTCGCCGGCCTCGACGAAATCGCCTTCCCTGGCGCGCTGCTCCATGATCGCGCTGTCGACGCGCGACTTCACCTCGACCGTGGCGATAGGCTCGACCCAGCCGATGGTGCGGCGGTTGATGGGCAAGGTCGCGGTCTTGACGATGGCGACGCGCACCGGCACGGCTGGCTTGCCGCCGGACTGGGCCAGGGCGGCGTTTTGCAGGCGGGCGGCCTCCGGCGCGGCGGCGGCCTCGGCGGTGACTGGCTCGGTGAAATAGGAGCGACTCCAAAGACCGGCGGCGATGGCTACCGCCAGGACGCCGCAAATCAGAAGAAGGGTGCGCGGCCGCATCAGGTCAGCCTCGGTTGGCGCAACTGGCCACAGTCAGGCCGTTGAGCAGGAGATCGACGAGGGTCTCCAGTCCGCGGCTGTCGCTGGGATTCTCCTCCGCATGCGAGGTCATGCGTACGGCGCCCAGGATAGCGCGCGACACGATCTCGGAATCGAGCGGCCGGAAAGCGCCCTCGACGATTCCGCGATCGAGCACGGTGGCGAAGGCTTCGCGGATCTGCTTGGCGCGGCGGCGCAGCATGGCGCGGCCGCGCTCGCCCAGGGCGGCATCGGTGCCGTCAAGTGCGCGGATGGCGGCGCTGCAGCTGGCGAAAGAACGCAAGGCGGCGCCGACCATGTGGCGCAACACTTCGGCAGCCGGCCCCGGATTCTCGGCCACCTGGCTCACCTCGCCGACCAGGTCGTTCATCGTGCCGTCGAGCGCCTCGAGGAACAGGTCCTCCTTGGACTTGAAGTAGCGGTAGATCGTCGGCTTGGCGACCTCCGCCGCCCTGGCCAGGTCGTCCATCTGCACCTCAACATAGGCGCGGGCGGCGAACATCTGCGACGCGGCAAGGACGATCCGGTGGCGCCGATCATTGCGCGCGGGGCTCGATTGGGGCAGGGCCATGAATTGCTCTTTCCGGGGTTGAAGATCCGGTTTCAGCCGGGGATCAGGCTATAGAACTCGCGAGTTTCATTCAAGTTACGACACCGAGGCGGCGCTTCTGGGCACCGACGCTGGCCCGGCTTTAACGATTGATTGGCGCAATCCCGGCCCGCCTGCCGATCACGATCCCGTGATCGGCAGGCGCCGCGGCGGTAGCGGGCGTCAGGACGCGAGGTTCTGCCGGAAGAAGTCGATGGTGCGGCCCCAGGCAAGCTCGGCTGCCGCCTTGTTGTAGCGGGCCTCGTTGGTGTCGTTGTTGAAGGCGTGCTGGGCGCCTTCGTACATATGGAGCGTGTAGGTCTTCTTATTGAATTTCAGCGCTTCTTCGAAGCCGGCGATGCCGGCGTTGATACGCTCGTCCATGCCGGCATAGTGCAGCAGCAGCGGCGCCTGGATCTTGCCGACCTCCTCGGCCGGCGGCTGGGCGCCGTAATAGACGACGCCGGCATTCAGGCTCGGCTCGGCGACGGCTAGGCGGCCGATCACCCCGCCGCCCCAGCAGAAGCCGACCGCGCCGACCTTGCCGTTGGCGGCCGGGTGGCCGCGCAGGTATTCGACCGCGCCGCGAGCCCAGCTTGTGACATCGGGCGCTTGCAGCGTTCCGATCATGTCGCGCGCCTTGTCGGCATCGGCCGGGGTGCCGCCGATCGGGGACAGGAGATCCACCGCGAGGGCGAGGAAGCCATCGACCGCCAGGCGTCGCGCCGTGTCCTGCGTATGGGGGTTGAGGCCGCGATTCTCATGCACCACCAGCACGGCGGGGAATGTGTCGCCGCTGGCGGGCCAAGCCAGGTAGCCGGAAACCTGCTTGCCCGCGGCCGGGAAGGTCACCGTCTCGGTCTTGATGCGGGAATCGCCGGGCGAGACGGTTTCGGCCTTGGCGTAGTTGTTCTCGAGCAGGGGGAGCAGGGCGGTGGCCGCCGCGGTGCCGCCGGCCAAGGCGACCAGGCGGTCGAAGAAGCTGCGCCGGCTCATGCCGCCATGGGTGAATCGGTCGAACAGATCAATGATCCTCTGGTCCATCGCGTCTCTCCCTATCCGGTCTGCTTGATTGCAATCGAGTTTTGTTCGCAGCATTGGTGAACTTGGGGCGCGCGGGCGCGTTTGCAACCTGTGCTGTCCGAACCACAGCTGGAAATACGGCGGGAAATGCGCCGCCGACGGGTTAATTTCTTCCCCGCAAGCCTGCTTCTGGATAATCTGCCCGCCGCGCGACCGGCCCGCCATTCCGGCGGCCCGCGACGCGCCGCGATAGGACCCCTTGGGGAAGCGGGGGCACCTCATCCGCGCAAAAGGGGAGATCGTGGATATGGCAATTTCCATTCACCCGGCCGTCAACCGGGGTGTGAAGAAAACCGTCGTGAAGAACTTTGCCGGCGGCACACTGACCTGCAAATGCGCCAAGGATCCGGTGACCGTGAGCGTGATGTCGCAGTCCGCCCACAATCACGTCTGCGGCTGCACCAAATGCTGGAAGCCCAAGGGCGCGCTGTTCTCACAGGTCGCGGTGGTGCCGCGCGCCGCGCTGAAGGTGACTGCCAACGAACAGAAGCTCCAGGTGGTCGACCCCAGCGCGACCATCCAGCGCTACGCCTGCAAGGAGTGCGGCGTGCACATGTATGGCCGCATCGAGAACCAGAAGCATCCCTTCTATGGCCTCGATTTCATCCACACCGAGCTGTCGAAGCAGAAGGGCTGGTCGCCGCCGACCTTCGCCGCCTTCGTCTCGTCGATCATCGAATCCGGCTTCAAGCCCGGCAAGATGAAGGAGGTGCGCAAGCGGCTGAAGGAGTTGAAGCTGCCGCCCTATGACTGCCTGTCGCCGGTGCTGATGGACGCCATCGCAACGCATGTCGCCAAGGCGGCCGGCAAACTGAAATAAGAAGAATTGCGGCGGGCAGGCGCAGTGGCGCCCGCCCGTGCCGCGACCGCGTATGAGTTCGAAGAGGAATTTGAGATGAAAGTTCGCGCCGCACTCGCCACCGCCGCCGGCAAGCCGCTGACCATCGAGGAGGTCGACCTGGAAGGCCCGCGGGCCGGCGAGGTCCTGGTCGAGGTGAAGGCGACCGGCATCTGCCACACCGACGAGTTCACCCTGTCGGGGGCCGATCCGGAAGGGCTGTTCCCCACCATCCTGGGCCACGAGGGCGCCGGCGTGGTGGTTGATGTCGGGCCGGGCGTCACGACCCTGAAGAAGGGCGACCACGTCATTCCGCTCTACACGCCGGAATGCCGGCAATGCGAATACTGCCTCAGCCAGAAGACCAATCTGTGCCAGGCGATCCGCGCGACCCAGGGCCAGGGCCTGATGCCGGACGGCTCCAGCCGGTTCTCGATCGGCGGGCAGAAGGTG
>JAEUKU010000364.1 GCA_016794075.1 Rhodospirillaceae bacterium | reverse complement strand
GTCGACGCCAACGCGCTGCAGCGGCCGAAGCGCTTCTTCGGCGCCGCGCGCAACATCGAGGAAGGCGGCTCGCTCACCATCGTCGCCACCGCGCTGATCGATACCGGCAGCCGCATGGACGAAGTGATCTTCGAAGAGTTCAAGGGCACCGGCAATTCGGAAATCATCCTCGACCGCAAGCTCTCCGACAAGCGTACCTTCCCCTCGATCGACATCACCAAATCGGGCACCCGCAAGGAAGAATTGCTGGTCGACAAGGCGACTCTGTCGAAGATGTGGGTGCTGCGCCGCATCCTGATGCCAATGGGCGTTACCGACGCGATGGAGTTCCTGCTCGACAAGCTGAAGCACTCCAAGACCAACAGCGACTTCTTCCAGTCGATGAACCAGTAGGTTCGTCGCGCGGGTCGAGACACCAACGGCGCGGAGGGCAACCTCCGCGCCGATTTTCTTGCCTTCAGCCTCGGCAGTGCCGGTGGCGCGGCTGTGACGAGAAGTCAAGGCGTCGCGCGCAAGCATGCATCCGCCCTCCCCGCCCGCGCGTAACTCCCCCGAAGCGCGGTTGTCATCGTCCCCGGTGGGTGGCGCAGCCCCATCGCAATGCGATCACGCTTCGGACGGGCCGCGGCTCTTGTCGCGGTCCGTCCTTCTCCGCGACCGAAGCAAATTCTACGGTTCGCTGCCGGCGCGGATCACGCGGCGTGCGAAAATATAGTCGCGCTCGTCGCAGAACCGCGCGGCAAGCGCTGCCGTAGAGGTTGCATCGATGTGCTGGGCGGTTTGCCGCAGCATCCGATGCCACCGATCGCAGACAGAGGAGGATATTTCATGCTGCGCAGATCGCTGATGGCCGCGCTGGTGGCGCTGCCGATCGTTGCCGCCTGCTCGACCACCAATGCCGACAGTGCGGCGAGCAAGGACATCGTCGACACCGCCGCCTCCGCCGGCCAGTTCAACACGCTCATCGCCGCGGCGCAGGCCGCGGACCTGGTCGATACCCTGAAGAGCCCCGGCCCCCTCACCGTCTTCGCGCCGACCGACGCGGCCTTCGCCGCCCTGCCGGCGGGCACGGTCGAGAACCTGCTGAAGCCGGAGAACAAGGACCAGCTGGTCAAGGTCCTCACCTATCACGTCGTCTCCGGCAAGGTGATGGCGGCGGACGTGGTGAAGTTCTCCTCCGCCACCACGGTGGAAGGCTCCGACGTCGCCATCGATGCCTCGGGCGGCGCGGTGAAGATCAACGACGCCCAGGTGGTCCAGGCCGACGTGGCTGCCAGCAACGGCGTCATCCACGTCATTGACAAGGTGATCCTGCCGCCGATGTGACGCGGCGGGATCCGAAGCGGCGGCCCACCCTCCCCCAGGTGCCTGCCCCACCTCACCCGGTGGGCCGCCGTCTTTATCCCGCTGGTGCAGAAAAGCGTTGCGCCCCCAGCCGCAACCCGCCCCAATGGCGGCGAGGGATTCGGAAGGAGGCGACCATGCTGCGCAGAACGATGCTCAAGGGAATTGCCGGCCTGGCCTTGGCGGTCCCGCTGGTCGCGTCCTGCGCCTCCGGCAAGGGTTCGGGCGGCAAAAGTCCGGCCGCGCGCAGCGACATCGCCGCGTTGCTGCCGCGGATGAAGGAGTTCAACCGGCTGACGGAATACGTTCGCCTCGCCGGGCTGGAGGACGATCTTGCGGGCGCCGGGCCCTTCACCCTCTTCGCGCCGGACGACGCCGCTTTCGGCGCGGTCATCAACAATGCCGGCGGCGGCATTTCCGGCACCGGCAACCGCCTCAACTTCAACCAGCTGCGCCGGCCGGAGAACAAGGCGAAACTCGTGCGCCTGATCAAGCATCACCTCGTAGCGGGGCGGCTCGACGCGCTGGCGGTGCAGCGCGCCAAGACTCTGCGCACGCTGGCCGGCACCGACTTGCTGGTGACCCGCCAGGGTCAGCGCGTGGAGATCGGCACGGCGGACGTGGTGCGCACGAATATCGGCGCCAGCAACGGCTACATCCACGTCATCGACGCGGTGCTGGTGCCGCCGCAGACCTGAGCGGCGGGGCTATTTGCGGAAGGCCAAATCGACCAGGGTTTCGGCGATCTGCTTCGCGGTGGTCGCCGCGTCGGGCCGGGCCGAAACCTGCGCGACGGTGGTCGCACCCTCGAACAGCAGCGCGATCTGGTCGGCGAGCTGGTCAGGGTCCTTGGCGCCGCCGGCCACGGCCTGCGCGCGGATGAAGCTGCGCAGCTCGCTCTTGAAGCGGCGGGCGCAGGCGTTCACCGGGTGTCCGGGCTCGGAATACTCCACCGCCGCATTGACGAAGAGGCAGCCGTAGAAATCCGGATCGGAGTACCAGTTCTTCGCCATCTCGAACAAAGCCAGCAGGCGCTGCCGCGGCTCCGGCGAGCTCGCCAGCACCGCCGGCGCGAATTTCTCGATGAAGGCCGCTTCCTTGCGCGCGAGCGCGGCGAGGATCAGATCCTCCTTGGACGGGAAATGCGAGTAGAGCGTCTTCTTCGCCACCTTCGCGGCGGCGACGATGCGGTCGACGCCGGTGGCATGAAAGCCATAGCGGTTGAACAGCGCCATCGCGGTGTCGATCAGGCGGTCGCGCGCCGAAGCCGGTGCTGAGGGGAAATCCTTCAAAAGGGAATCGGGCATGATATGCGTCAACCTCCGTGGGCCGAGCCTGCCTGTTTTATAGGCAAGCGTCGGCAGAAACATGTGGACCTGCATGGTTGGGTGCAAGTTTACGACCGATCACATCCCGTAATAAATCGGTTTCAGCATTTCACGGCAGCGTGATTTGACCGGAAACCGATCTGTCTCCAAGATCGGCCTAGCGATTGGGGCAAGACATCAACTCTGCAAACGGCATGGCGGCGGGCGGCCCGGATTGGGCGGCGGCCGACGCTCCCCCATTGTCAGGCGTCCCGGCGGCGATCCGCAGCTAGCCGACCGGGATGGACTGACGATCGATCGGCCGCCGACGCCGCCTGTGGGTGGGCGCCGGCGGCCGATCTTGCTTTCAGATCAATCAGTTATGGCAGCAGGACCAGGGAGCCGGTGGTCTTCCGGGCTTCCAGGTCGCGATGCGCCTGGGCGGCGTCCTTGAGCGGATAGGTGTGCCCGATCTTCATCTTCACCCAGCCCTTGGCGATGGCCTCAATGACGCGGCCGGCGGAGAGTTCGAGCTCATCCCGGGTGGCGGTGTAGTCCATCAGCTTCGGCCGGGTCAGGAACAGCGAGCCCTTCTGGTTCAGCAGCAGCGGCGAAATGTCCGGGGCGGGTCCGGAGGCGTTGCCGAAGGTCACCATGTAGCCGCGCCGGCGCAGGCAATCGAGCGATGGCAGGAACACGTCCTTGCCGACGCCGTCATAGACCACGGCGCAGCCCTTGCCGCCGGTGATCTCCTTTACCCGCTTCACCCAATCCTCGGTCCGGTAGTTGATGACGTGGTGGCAGCCCTGCGCCTTGGCGAGTTCCAGCTTCTCCGCCGAGCCAGCTGTGCCGATGACCTCGGCGCCGAGCTGGTTCAGCCATTGCGAGGCGATGGTGCCGATGCCGCCCGCCGCGGCATGCAGCAGTACGAAGTCGCCCTTCTGCACGGCGTAGGTGCGATGGATCAGGTATTCGACGGTCATGCCCTGCAGCATCATCGCCGCCGCGGTCCGGTCGTCGATCGCATCCGGCACCTTGATGAGCTGGTCGGCGGGGAAATTGCGCCGCTCGCAATAGGCACCGATCGGCCCGGCGCCATGGGCGACGCGGTCGCCGGGCTTCAAAGCGGTAACGCCCTCGCCCACCTCCTCGACCACCGCGCAGGCCTCGAGACCGATGCCGGTCGGCAGCGCCATCGGGTAGAGCCCGGTGCGGTGATAGACGTCGATGAAGTTGATCCCGCAGGCGAGGTTCTTCAGCCGCACCTCGCCCTTGCCCGGCGCCGGCAGGTCGACCTCGACCCACTGCATCTGCTCCGGCCCGCCATGCTTG
>JAEUKU010000339.1 GCA_016794075.1 Rhodospirillaceae bacterium | reverse complement strand
ACCTGGCCGACCCAGCCGCCGGCGGGCTTCAGGAACAAGGCATTGTCCGGGCGGCGCACCGCCACCCGCACCCGCCAGCCCTGCTGGGCCAGCAGCGACACCACATGGCGGCCGACAAAGCCGGACCCGCCGAACACCGTCACCAGGCTTTGATCGGGGAAATGTGCCATCTCGACCTCGCGCTGCCGCGGATATCAGTAGGTTGTGCCAAGGTGCGGGGCTTGTAAACGCCGCAAAAGCCAGTTGACTTTGCTCCTTTTCTGAACAGAATGCGCCGCGCCGCGCGACCCGGCCGAGAGGCGGGGCCAGCGTTTGGCGCCCAGGTGGCGGAATTGGTAGACGCGCAGGTTTCAGGTACCTGTGGGGCAACCCGTGGAAGTTCGAGTCTTCTCCTGGGCACCATTTTTCTAGGGCATGACAGCCGCGCCCGGGGGCAGACCCCGCGGCCGCCGGCTTTGCCAAACCAGCGAATTGGGGTCAGGATTGCCGAATCGGGCGCCTGGATGAGGCATCCGGGCCGGACTCGGCGTGCGCGCCGGTTGGCAGCGAAGGATCTGGGATGAGCATTGAATTCTATCGGGGCGACCTGCCGGCGGATCTCAAATTGGGGCCGGTGGTCGCGGTCGATACCGAAACCATGGGCCTGAACCACGCCCGCGACCGGCTCTGCCTGGTGCAGCTGAGCCAGGGCGACGGCAAGTGCCACCTGGTGCAGATTCCGAAGGCGGTACCCGGCGCGAAGGTCCAGGCGCCGAACCTCAAGGCCCTGCTCGAGGATCCCAAGGTCCTGAAGCTGTTCCATTTCGCCCGCTTCGATTTGACCGCGCTCAAGGTCACGCTCGATATCGATTGCGCGCCCGTCTATTGCACCAAGATCGCGGCCAAGCTGGTGCGCACCTTCACCGACCGCCACGGCCTCAAGGATCTGTGCAAGGAACTGCTCGGCATCGATCTGTCGAAGCAGCAGCAGACCTCCGATTGGGGCGCGGAGACGCTGACGCCCGAGCAGCTGAAATACGCCGCCGCCGACGTGCTCTATCTGCACCAGCTGAAGGACAAGCTCGACCCGATCCTGGCGCGCGAAGGCCGCCGGCAACTGGCCGAATCCTGCTTCGCCTTCCTGCCGGCGCGCGCCACGCTCGACCGCCTGGGCTGGGACCAGCCGGACATCTTCGAGCACTGACGGGTATCCGACGGGCGCTGGCTGGACCTGTTTCCCGTTCCGCGACAAATAGTTGCCTGGATTTGGCGGGGGCCGGGCGGTATCGTCTGACAAGCCGCCGCAATGGGAGAGGGCAGTGACGGCAAAGGCGCAAAGCGGGGCTGCGGACATGCAGGCGGGAACCGGCGCGGGCGACGGCGCGGCGACCGGCCTGTCGGCGGCGCAGCGCGTCCTGCGCCAGGAGGCCGAGGCGCTGCTGCGTCTGGCCGGCGATCTCGACGGCCGGGTCGGCCGGGCGCTCGACCTGCTGGCCCAGGTGACCGGCCGCGTCATCGTCACCGGCATGGGCAAGAGCGGCCATATCGCCCGCAAGATCGCCGCCACCTTCGCTTCCACCGGCACGCCGGCGCAATTCGTCCATCCCGCCGAGGCCAGCCACGGCGATCTTGGCATGGTGACGGCCGGCGACGCGGTCGTGGCGCTATCCAATTCCGGCGAAACCTTCGAGCTCGCCGACATCATCAGCTATTCGCGGCGCTGGTCGATTCCGCTCATCGCCATCACCAGCCGCGCCGACAGCGCGCTGGGCAGCGCCGCCGACGTGACTCTGCTGCTGCCCAATCTGGGCGAGGCCGGCTCGATCGGCATCGCGCCGACGACCTCGACCACCATGATGCTGGCGCTGGGCGACGCGCTCGCCGTCGCCCTGTTCGAGCGCAAGGGCTTCTCCGCCGAGGATTTCCGCCAGCTGCATCCGGGCGGCAAGCTGGGACAGAAGCTGCTGCGCGTCGCCGATCTCATGCATACGGGCAGCGAGCTGCCGCTGATCGGCCAGGATGCCGGGATGCAGGAGGCGATCCTCACCATCACCGCCAAGACCTATGGCTGCGTCGGCGTGGTGAACCCGGCCGGCGATCTCATCGGCATCGTCACCGACGGCGACCTCCGGCGCCACATGGGCGCCGACCTGCTGCATCGCCGGGTGGCCGAGGTGATGACCGCCAATCCGCGCACCATTCGCCCCGCCGCGCTGGCGGCCGAGGCGCTGCATGTGATGAACGAGAAGTCGATCACCTCGCTCTTCGTGCTCGAGGACACCAAGCCGATCGGCATCGTGCGCATGCATGACTGCCTCAAAGTCGGCGTGGCCTAGGGCGGATCGGCGCGGTCATGACCCAGGACCTGCCGGCTCCCGGTCCCGACGCAGCGCCGCAGAGCGCGGCGCCGGATTCCGCCGCGCAGCCCGGCCGGACGCGGCCAGCCGCGCCGCCGCGCCCGATCGCCCGCGGCATCCGCCGGCGCCGCACGCCGGTGCGCCTGCTGAAGATCGCCCTGCCGCTGATCGCGGTCGTGACCGTCGGCTATCTGGTCTATTGGTGGTTCCAGTCGCGCGACACCACGGTCGACGTGACCATTGTCGAGGGCGCCGAGCAGGGTGCAACCAAGGCCGAGGTCACCGTCAGCGACGTCAAATACGACGGCAAGGACGAGCAGGGCCGCCCCTTCAGCATCACCGCCCAGGCGGCCTCGCATGCCGAAGGCGACGACCGCCACATCGCCCTGAAAAAGCCGCTGGCCGACATCATCATGGGCAGCGGCGCCTATGTCGCGGTGACGGCGAGCGAGGGCATGCTGGACCGTGATTCGGACATCGTGACCCTCAACGGCGACGTGACCTTGTTCCACGACAACGGCTTGTCGTTCCAGACCGACAGCGCCACCATCGATTTGAAGGCAAAAACGGCCGAGGGCAGCGATCCGGTCGAGGGTCAGAACGGGGATGGTGAAATCATTGCCCAGGGCTTCAAGGTACTTGATGATGGCGACACCATCGAATTCACCGGCAAGGCATACATGAAGATTTATCCCAAGCAGAAGGGCCCAGGCGGATGAGGGCGGGACGGATGAGCGCGGCGCCAGCATCGATCGCGGCGGGCGGGCCGTTCCTTGGCACCTGGCGTCTTCTCGCCCTGCTGCTTGCCGCCCGGCTTGTGGCCGGCCCGGCCCTGCTGGCGCTGTTCCTCGCGCTCGCCTGGCCGGGCGGCGTCGCCCCCGCGGCGGCGCAGGAAGCCGGCGCGGCGGCGGCTTCGGGCGGCGGCTTCGGCCTCGACAACGAGGACGAGCCGATCGAGATCTCGGCCGAGAACGGCATCGAATGGAAGCGCGACAGCCGCACCTATACCGCGCGCGGCAACGCGCTGGCGCAGCAGGGCGAGACCTCGATCGCGGCCGATACGCTGATCGCCCATCTCGACGAGAACGACGAGATCGAGAGCTGGGAAGCGATCGGCAACGTCAAGATCCGCACCAAGAGATCCACCTCCTACGGCGACCGCGCCGAATACCAGGAAGCTTCGCGGGTGATGATCCTGACCGGCAACAACCTGAAGGTCGAAACCGACAAGGAGACGGTGACCGCGCGCGACCAGATCGAATACTGGCGCGACCGCGACGCGGTGGTGGCCAAGGGCGCGGTGGTCATCGTGCGCGAGGAGACCACCATCCACGCCGACGAGGCGACCGGCTATTTCCGCGACGATGGCCAAGCGGACGCTTCCGGCGTGAACGATGACGGCGGCGGCTCGGATCTGTCGCAGCTGGACGCCCAGGGCCATGTGCGCGTCGACAAGAAGGACCAGACCGCTTTCAGCGACAAGCTCGCCTACAACCCGGATACCGAGATCGCCGTGCTCACCGGCAATGTGGTGATCAACAGCAAGGAGAACCGCTATACCGGCGGCCGCGCCGAGCTCGACCTGAAGAACGACATCAGCCGCCTGCTGCCGGCCAGCGGCGAGCGCGTCCGCACGCTCATCAAGAAGAAGGACAAGACCGAGGATGCGGGCGGCGGGGCTGCGGTGACGCAATGATCCGGCACGACACCGAGACGGGCAGCCGCAAGACCGGCCAGCCGGGCGCCGCCGCCGATGCGGCGAGCGGCCAGGCCGCGCGCGAGGCGCCGGCGAACGGCGTCGCCCATCCCGTGGGTAACGGTGCCGCCGGCTCCGGGCACGCGACCTTCGTGGTCAACGGCGTCGCGGTCGATCCGACCACGGTCGAGGGGCTGGTCGCCTATCACATCGGCAAGCAATATCGCCGCCGCCCGGTGCTGCGCGACGTCACCATCGGCGTCCGGCGCGGCGAGGCGGTCGGCCTGCTCGGCCCCAACGGCGCCGGCAAGACGACCTGCTTCTACATCATGACCGGCCTGACCAAGGCCGATTCCGGCGCCATCTATCTCGACGGCGAGGAGGTCACCGACCTGCCGATGTATCTGCGGGCCCGCGGCGGCATCGCCTATCTGCCGCAGGAAAGCTCGATCTTCCGCGGCATGAACGTGGCCGACAACATCATGGCGGTGCTCGAGGTGACCGAGCCCGACCGCGGCGCGCGCGAGGCGCGGCTCAACCAGCTGCTCGCCGATTTCTCCGTCGGCCATTTGCGCAGCGTCGCGGCGACGGCGCTCTCGGGCGGCGAGCGGCGCCGCGTGGAGATCGCCCGCTGCCTGGCGGCCAATCCGAACTACGTGCTGCTGGACGAGCCGCTGGCCGGCATCGATCCGATCGCCGTCGCCGATATTCGCGACTTGGTGTCGCATCTCAAGGATCGCGGCATCGGCGTGCTGATCACCGATCACAACGTGCGCGACACGCTCGACATCGTCGACCGCGCTTACGTCCTTGCCGAGGGCGGCGTGCTGGCCGAAGGCACGCCGGCTGAAATTGTGAATGACCCGGCCGTGCGCCGTGTTTACCTTGGCGAAAGGTTCTCTCTCTAGCTTTGGGCCAACATGGCCGTATCGCAACGTTTAGATCTGCGCCAGGCGCAGTCCCTCGTCATGACGCCCCAGCTCCAGCAGGCGATCAAGCTGCTGGAGTTGTCGAATCAGGACCTGGTGGCCTATGTCGAGGAAGAGCTGGAGCGCAACCCGCTGCTGGAGCGGGCCGACGATCAGGAGAGCGCCGGATCTCCCGACAGCCCCAGCGCGCCCGAGCTGGGCGAGCCGGAAGCGATGCTGGACGCCAAGGAGTTCGGCGACCGCGAAGCGCTGCCGAGCGCCAAGGATTCGCCGATCGACGCCGATTATGACAACGACTATTCCGACACCGGCAGCGATGCCGCGGGCGATCCGGCGCGCGCGCCCGGCGCCGAGTACGGCGAGGCATCCGGCCAGGCCAATTGGAAGGTCGGCTCCGGCCGCGGCGATTTCCCCGACCAGGACGGCGATTACGGCGAATCGCTCTCGCGCGAGCTCACGCTGCGCGAGCATCTCGAGCAGCAGCTCGGCATCGAGATCGTCGACCCGACCGAGCGCCTGATCGGGCTGCAGATCATCGATCTGATCGACGAGGCGGGCTATGTGCAGGGCGACCTCGCCGCGCTGGCCGAGCGGCTCGGCTGCGGCTTCGAGCTGGTCGAGGCGGTGCTGAAGAAGATCCAGCAATTCGATCCGATCGGCGTCGCCGCGCGCAACCTCGCCGAATGCCTGGCCTTGCAGCTGAAGGAACTGGACCGGCTCGATCCGGCCATGCAGACCCTGCTCGACCATCTCGACCTGCTGGCCAAGCACGACCGCGCCCAGCTGATGAAGCTCTGCGGCGTCGATGCCGAGGACCTGGCGGATATGGCGGCTGAGATCCGCAACCTCAATCCGCGCCCCGGCTATGCCTTCGACCGCACCGAGGTGCAGGCGATCCAGCCCGACATCCTGGTGCATCGCCTGCCCGACGGTTCATGGTCGGTGGAGCTCAACAGCGACAATCTTCCGCGCCTGCTGGTCAACCAGCAATACCACGCCAAGGTCACCACCAAGACGCAGAGCAAGGCGGACAAGGACTACCTCGCCGACCGGCTCTCCGCCGCCAACTGGCTGGTGAAGACGCTGCACCAGCGCGCCACCACGATCCTGAAAGTGGCGAGCGAGATCGTGCGCCAGCAGGAGATGTTCTTCCTCCATGGCGTGAAGCACCTGAAGCCGCTGATCCGGCGCGACATCGCCGAAGCGATCGGCATGCACGAGAGCACGGTCAGCCGCGTCGCCGCCAACAAGTTCATGGCCACGCCGCGCGGCCTGTTCGAGCTGCGCTATTTCTTCAGCGCCGCGATCCAGGCCGCCGACGGCGCCGACAGCCACTCGGCCGAGGCGGTCCGCTCGCGCATTAAGGAATTGATCGACAAGGAGCCGGCGGAGGCGATTCTCTCCGACGACCAGCTGGTCACCCTGCTCAAGAAAGAGGGCGTCGACATCGCCCGGCGGACCGTGGCTAAGTATCGGGAATCGCTCAAAATTCCATCTTCCGTGCAGCGCCGGCGCGAGAAGTCCTTGCGTTCGGCTTGAGCCGCGTTACATCATTCCCACGGGCCTGACAGGGAGCCCGCCCTTGACTTGGCAGGGGGCGGTACATATGGTCCCGGCCCGCCGCCGGGACGGGCGAAAAACGGCAAGGCCGAATGGCCGCCTTTGGCGTGAGACCCGTCTGTTGGACAGTAATCATGAATCTGACGGTCAAAGGTAAGAACATCGACGTCGGCGAGGCACTGCGGACCCACGTCGCGCAGAACCTCGATCGCGCTATCGGCAAGTATTTCGGCAATCCGATCGAGGCGGGCGTCACCTTCTCGAAGGACTCGCATCTGTTCGTGGCCGATCTCGCGGTGCATATCGGCCGCGGCATCCACATGCAGGCGGAAGCCTCCGCCGCGCAGGTCTACGCGGCCTTCGACGAGGCGCTGGATCACTTGGCCAAGCGGCTGCGCCGTCACAAGCGCCGGCTGCGCGACCATCACCGCGCCGAGATCGAATCGTTCCGCGCCGCGCAATACATCCTGGCGCCGCAGGAGGAGGAAGAGGCCGATGTCCATTCCGCCAACGGCAGCGAAGCGCCGGCGGTCATCGCGGAGATGCAGACCGAGATTCCGACCTTGACCGTCGGCGAAGCGGTGATGCGCCTGGACCTCGCGGATCTCAAGGCCATGATGTTCCTGAACAAGGGCCACGGCGGTTTGAACATGGTTTACCGGCGTAACGACGGAAATATCGGTTGGGTCGACCCGCGCCTCGAGGCGAAGGCCGCCGAGTAGGCGCGGCGGAGCGACGTTTCCGGCGATCTGGCATATGTGCGGGCGCTAGCCGCGAATTGGGATTCCAAGGACGCATTCATGGAAATCGAAGATCTCATCACGCCGGCGCGGGTCATGCCGCGGTTGAAGGCGACCAGCAAGAAGCACGTGCTTCAGGAGCTGGCCAAGCGCGCGGCGGAGCTGACCGGGATGCATGAACGCGCCGTCTTCGACGTGCTGCTGGAGCGCGAGCGCCTCGGCACCACCGGAGTCGGCAACGGCATCGCCATCCCGCACGGCAAGCTGCCGGACATCAAGGAGTTGTTCGGCTTGTTCGCCCGGCTCGACGAGCCGGTCGATTTCGATGCCATCGACGAGCAGCCGGTCGACCTCGTCTTCCTGCTCCTGGCGCCGGAAGGGGCCGGCGCGGATCATCTCAAGGCATTGGCCCGGGTGAGCCGCCTGCTGCGCGACAAGTCGGTGTGCGAGAAACTGCGCGGCGCAGACCAGACCGACGCCATCTACGCGCTCCTGACCGATACCGCGAAGAGCCACGCGGCCTAGCGCGCCGGCGGCGCAGGGATCGAGGGACGCCGGCCGCGCTACGCGGCGCTCGGCATCAGCAATTGCAGGAAGCTCTTGTCGCCGACCGTGTTGTGGGCGGAGACGCCCTTGGCGATCACGCGGCTGGCCTTGGCGTCGGTGAAATTCGCGTCATCCAGCGTGCATTCGACGAATCGCGGCAGCCATTCGCGGGTCGAGCCGTCGGCCAGCACCGCGGTCTCGACGCTGAGGTCCGACTTGCGGAAATCGGTGCGCCGCAGATTGGCGCCGGTGAAATTGGTGCCGCGCAGATTGGCGCCGCTGAAACTGGCGCCGGTCAGGTCGGCTTTCGTGAAATCGGCGAGATCGAGCGTGGTGCGGTTGAACTTGGCCGAGCGCAGCCGCGCCTCGACGAACAGGGCGCCGCGCAGGTTGTGGCCGGAGAAGTCGTTGCCCGAAAGGTCGGCATTCGAGAAATCGGCGCGCTGGCCGTCGACGCCGGACGACGTCACCCAGCGCTCATGGGCGATGATCATCTCGGTGACCAGCGCCTGGGTCTCCGCCGAATCGTCGACGGTGACGGTGGTCGAGGTGTCGAGGAAGCCGTAGACCGCCTTGGTCAGGTCGACGCCGAAGACGTTGGCGTCGGTCAGGTTGGCGCCGTCGAGCGACGCGCCGTCGATGACCGCGCGGTTGAGCTGCACGTTGGAGAGGTCGCAGCCGGAGAGGTTGGCGCCGCGCAGATCGGCGTCCTTCAGCGAGGTGCCTTCGAGATTGGCGCCGGCCAGGTCGGCGTTGCGCAGGATGGCGCCTGAGAGATCGGCCTTGCGGATGATCGATTTGCGCAGCTTCGCGCCGGTCAGGTTGGCGCGGTTCATGGCGGTGTCGGTCTTGTCGCTGACCCATTCGTCGCGCTTGGGCGGGGCCATGTCGCCGCCGGTGTTGACCAGCAGCGAGCCTTCGCGGAAATCCGTGCCGGAGAGCTGCGCGCCGGAGAAATCCGCGCCGATCAGGTTGGCGCCGCGGAAATCACAGTCGCGGCAATCGGCGTCGACGAACTTGGTGCCCGCCAGATTGGCGGCGAACAGGTCGCTCTGACTGATATTGGCGCTGGTGAGATCGCAGTTCAGCAGCTGGACCCCGGTCATCTTGCTCTTCGGCAGCTGCAGGTTCACCAGCTTGAGGTCGCGGAAGGTCTTCAAGGACAGATCGGCCCGCTTGCCGCCGCGCTCGTTGCGGAGCCAAGCCCGATGGGCCACGAACATCGCCTTCAACGCCTGCAAATCCACGCGCACCCCCGCAATATCCGCCCTCGGTCCGGCGGGAAGAGTGCGGGATAAGTGGTTATGGAAGGATTAAGCTTCGTTCAACGAAGGACGCTAAGTGACCGCCCTGTCCCGATATTCTTCAATGGATACAAAGTAGTCTTTATTTGGGCGGTCTTTATCTGGCGTGAAGATAGCCGCAGCCGCGCTCGCGGCATCGATTGCGGCGGTGCGCTATTGCAGGGTCATCTATTGCAGGGTCATGGGCGCCAGCCCGTTCTGCCACGCGGTGGCCACGGCGGCCGCGCGATCGGCGGTCACCGCCAGCGGCTTGCCGTTGGCCGCGAACAGCCCGAAGGCGGTCTCGCCGTCCACCTCGATGTCCTTGATGTAGGCGATGTCCTTGATGCCGAGCATCAGCATGTCCTGCGGCGACAAGCTGCGAATGCGATCGATCTCACTCATGTTGGTCTCCATCGGCGCGCTCATCTTCGTCCGGCACCCGCGCGCTGGCGCCGATTCCTCCGCCGGAATACGCCGGCCTGGCACCCGGTATCACTCGCGGGTGATCTCGACGGTCTGTCCGGAAACCCCGCCGCCGGCAGGCTTGCCGGCGACGCTCTTCCCGGGGGCGCCTTTCGCCACTTCCGCGCCGCCCTTCTGGATCGGCACAGTGCGAACCTGGCTCACCACTTTCGGCCGCTGCAGATCAACGGAAAGCAGCCCATTGTCCAACCCGGCGCCGACCACTTCGATCCCTTCGGCGAGCACGAAACTGCGCTGGAACTGCCGGGCGGCGATGCCGCGATACAGATAGACCCGGCTCGGGTCGTCGCTTTGCCGGCCCTTAATGGTCAGCTGGTTGTCCTCGATCTGGATCTCGAGGTCCTCCAGCGCGAAGCCGGCCACCGCCAGGGTGATGCGCAGACGGTCTTCGCCGATCTGCTCGATGTTGTAGGGCGGGTAGCCTTCCGCCCCGGACTTGGCGATGCGGTCCAGGGTGCGCTCGAAATGATCGAAGCCGAGCAGCAGCGGGCTGTTGAAGAGGGAAAGACGGGACATTGCCAAAGCTCCTCCTGTGAGCGAGCCACGTCGTCAAATTTCGGGCCGCCCGGTTTCGGCGCGGCGCTCCGTGGCCCAGCCGACAGGACCCTCCTGCCCTTGCGGCCACGCTTCAGAATCTAGGCCTCCGGTTAACGAATTCAAGGCTTGGGCTGGTGACCAGGATCATAGTCCTTGGCAAGGATATCCTCATAGCCGTCGACCTCGTCCAGATGGCCGCCGATCCGGGCGAAGCCCAGCTTGCGCGCCATGGCCACCGAGGCGGCGTTGGCGGGGCTGATGGAGACCACGAAGCGCCGGACGCCATGGCTGTCCGCCGCCCAGTCCATCATCGCCCGCGCCGCTTCCTCGGCCAGTCCGCGGCGGCGGAATTCGGGCAGGATGTAGTAGCCAAGTTCCACCGCGCCCGGAGCAAGGTCGCGGAGATAGGCGGGATCCGGCCGGCTGTGGAAATTGAAGTGGCCGACGCAGCGCAGCTCCGGCTTCAGGCAGATCGCCCGCAGCGACCAGGGCAGGTATTCCGGGTCCAGCGCCAGGTCGGCCAGCCGGATGCGCGCGATCTCGCGCTCCTCGGCCGGGAAGCCGGACAAATCGCAGCCGGCGCGCGCGCCCGCCAGGTCCATCCGCCCTTCGGCAATGGCGCCGAGCGCCTCCGCCGGCAAGGCGATCAGCGCCAGCCGCCCGGTCCCGATCCGCATCCAGGATTCCACGCTCCGCGCCGTGTCGCAGCTTCCCGCCAAGCTTGCCCCCGATTCGCGCCGGCCTGCCATCGGCCCGGCGGCCGGTCTTGGACCGTTTTCGCGAGCCGGTCAACTTGTCGCAGCCAGCGCCCGCGCGGGGCGCGCGCTGCCATCGCCCTAGGAAACTTGCCGGATGGCCATGCCGGCGCATCCGCCGTCTTGCTCATCGGGTGGCACGGACTGGCGGCCCCTCCGCGACGGTCGCGAGGCAGCTGCAGCCGGCGCCGGTGGCGGCCCGCCTAGGACAGGATACGCGCGTCGTGGCGCCGCCCCCGATGGCACGGCACCGCCATGGCGCCTCGCGCGGCCCGAATTAAGGCGACCTTAACTCCAGCAGTGCTGAATGTCGCAAATCCTTACACACCAGTCAGTCGGTGCCGCGGCGATCGGCCGCCGCCGGCAAAAAGAGGAAGCAGATGCGTCTCGGGAATCTCAAGATCAGTCGCCGCATGTCCTTGCTGGTCATGCTCTCCGTGATCGGCTTGATCGCCGTCAGCGCCGTGGATGCGTGGCGCACCCGCGGCGTGCTGATGGACGACCGCTACATCAAGACCCAGCACGTGGTCGAGGTCGCCTACAGCGTCATCGCCTCTTATCATGCGCAGGCCCAGGCCGGCACCCTCACCGAAGAGGCCGCGAAGCAGGCGGCCATGGCCGAGCTCGAGACGCTGCGCTACGGCGCCGACGACTATTTCTGGGTCAACGACATGACCCCGGTCATGCTGATGCATCCCTTCTCCAAGAAGCTCATCGGCCAGAACATCGGCGGCATGCAGGACAAGAGCGGCAAGCTCTTCTTCCAGGAAATGGTCGACGTGGTGAATCGCGACGGCGCCGGCTTCGTCCAGTACGACTGGGCCAAGCCCGGCAGCGAGACCGCGGTGCCGAAGATCTCCTATGTGAAGGGCTTCAAGGACTGGGGCTGGATCGTCGGCTCCGGCATCTACATCGACGACGTGAACGCGATGTTCTGGGACATCGTGCTGGTGCAGGGCGGCATCCTGCTCGGCATCCTCGCAATCGTCATCCCGGTGTCCGTGCTGATCGCCAACAGCATCGCGCGGCCCCTGGTCGCCGCCACCGCCAACATGAACCGCCTGGCTGAGGGCGACAAGTCGATCGAGGTGCGCAACACCGAGCTGAAGAGCGAGATCGGCGAGCTTGCCCGCGCCCTGGAGGTGTTCAAGCGCAACGCCATCGAGATGGAGCGCCTGGCCGCCGAGCAGGAGGAGCTGAAGAAGCAGGCCGAGGCGGAGCGTCGCCGCGGCATGCTGGAGATGGCCGACAAGTTCGAGGCCTCGGTCAGCGGCGTGGTGAACGCGGTGACCTCGGCGGCGACCGAGCTGCAGGCGACGGCGCAGTCGCTCTCCACCACCGCCGAATCCGCCTCGCATCAGTCGAACGCCGTGGCCGCAGCGGCGGAGGAGATGACGCAGAACGTGCAGACCGTCGCCGCGGCGACCGAGGAGCTCTCCGCCTCGATCCGCGAGATCGGCAACCAGGTGACCGAATCGACCCGCATCGTCGGCAGCGCCGTGAACCAGGCGGACGACACCAACGCCAAGGTGAAGATGCTGGCCGAGGCGGCGCAGAAGATCGGCGACGTGGTGACGCTGATCAACGAGATCGCCGGTCAGACCAACCTGCTGGCCTTGAACGCGACGATCGAGGCGGCGCGCGCCGGCGAGGCCGGCAAGGGCTTCGCGGTCGTCGCCTCCGAGGTGAAGAACCTGGCGACGCAGACCGCGCGGGCGACCGACGAGATCTCCGGCCAGATCCGCGCCATCCAGGACGCGACGGCAAGTTCCGCGGAGGCGATCAACGGCATCACCCAGACCATCGGCCGGGTGAGCGAGATCTCCACCGCCATTGCCAGCGCGGTCGAGGAGCAGGGCGCCGCCACACAGGAGATCTCGCGCAACGTGCAGGAAGCCTCCGCCGGCAGCGCCGAGGTGTCGACCAACATCACCGGCGTGACCCAGGCCTCGCAGCAGACCAGCGCCGGGTCGAGCGAGGTGCTGAGCGCCGCGTCGGAACTGGCCCGCAACGGCGAAAAGCTGCGGCAGGAGGTCGACGCCTTCCTGCGGACGGTACGCGCCGCCTGATATCACGCACATCGCGACTCCCAAGGCCCCGCGGCACGCTCTCGCCGCGGGGCTTCGCTTTTCGGGGGAAGTCCACGCTGGCGCCCCCGGCTCCATTATATAAGTATCTAATGCATTAGCGTGAGGGCGTCTCGCCAACACCGCTTGATCTGGATCAAGCGCCGACAGGACAGAATGCGCTTAAGTGCGCATTAACTTCCACAAGCAATCAATAGGCGGTCGACGGCGCGCGATCAGCCGACGCGTCGCTGGCGGGAGCGGCTCGCTTCCGTTCCGCATGACTGCCGATCGGCCGCGCCGTTCCGGCGCAGTGCCGACCGGTCGCGTGCTCGCTCGGGGAATTCGGGATTGTCAGGGGATCACTTGCCATGAAGCTCACCATCTCAGCCAAGCTCGTCGCTGGCTCCGTCCTCAACGTCGTCTTGATCGTCGCCTTGGCCGGCATGGCCTTCTGGACCATCGAGCGGCTGCGCGGCCTGCAGGACAGCGGCGCGGTCGCCGCGCTGCAGGCGGTGGAGACGGCCGAGGCGGCGGGGCTCGGCGCCGAGCTCTACCAGATCGTCGCCGACGGCGTGATCAACCGCGACCTGGCGGCGACGCGCCAGGATTGGACGGCGAAGGTCGAAGAAACGCATGCCGCGCTCGCCAAGCTGGCGACGAGCGCGCACAACGACGAGCAGCGCGACGACGTCGCCCAGGCGCGCGCCCAGTTCGAGATCCTGACCCAGGCCTTCGAGGGCGAGATGCTGCCGTTGCTGGAGTCCGGCACGCCGGTCGGTCCGGAGATCCAGGCGCTGGACGACAAGATCGACCAGGCGGTGGCCGGCTTCTCCGAACTGCTGATCGAATTGCGCGGCGACATGCTGCTCGACGCCGAGGCCGCCGATACCGCGTTCGACGACATCGGCGCCTTCAGCGCGCTCATCAACGGCGTGATCGCGGCCGTGGCGGCCCTGGCGGCGCTCGGCGTCGCCTTCGCCATGTCGCGCGCCATCGCCACGCCGGTGCGCGGCATGACGGCGGCGATGTCGAGCCTGGCCGGCGGCGACAAGTCGGTGGCGATCCCCGGCCTGGCGCGCGCCGACGAGATCGGCGCCATGGCCAAGGCGGTGCAGGTGTTCAAGGACAACATGATCGAGACCGAGCGCCTGCGCGGCGAACAGGAGGAGGCCAAGCAGCGGGCCGAGGCGGAGCGCCGCCAGGCCATGCTCGATCTGGCCGCCAAGTTCGAGGCCTCGGTCGGCGGCGTGGTCGGCGCGGTCAATTCGGCGGCGGCCGAATTGCAGGCGACGGCGCAGTCGCTGTCCTCGACGGCCGAGGAAACGGCGCAGCAATCGAACGCCGTCGCCGCCGCCTCGGAGCAGATGACGCAGAACGTGCAGACGGTCGCCTCGGCGACCGAGGAGCTCTCCTCCTCGATCCGCGAGATCGGCAACCAGGTGAGCGAGTCCAGCCGCATCGTCGGCGGCGCCGTCAGCCAGGCGGAGGACACCAACGTCAAGGTGAAGACCCTGGCCGAGGCGGCGCAGAAGATCGGTGACGTGGTGACGCTGATCAACGAGATCGCCGGCCAGACCAACCTGCTGGCCTTGAACGCGACGATCGAGGCGGCGCGCGCCGGCGAGGCCGGCAAGGGCTTCGCCGTTGTGGCCTCGGAGGTGAAGAACCTCGCGACCCAGACCGCCAAGGCGACCGACGAGATCTCCGGCCAGATCCGCGCCATTCAGGACGCGACGGCGCGCTCGGCCCAGGCGATCGAGGACATCACCCAGACCATCGGCCGGGTGAACGAGATCTCGACCGCCATCGCCAGCGCGGTCGAGGAGCAGGGCGCGGCGACCCAGGAGATCTCCCGCAACGTGCAGGAGGCCTCGACCGGCACGGCGGAGGTGTCGACCAACATCACCGGCGTGACCCAGGCCTCGGCCCAGACCAGTGCCGGCTCGACCCAGGTGCTCTCCGCCGCCAGCGAGCTGGCCAGGAATGGCGAGAAGCTGCGGCAGGAGGTCGAGGCATTCCTCGCCACCGTCCGCGCCGCCTGAGTTCGGGCCTCCCGCATCGCACAGCCCCGCGCCAGCGATGGCGCGGGGTTTTTCGTTCTCGGCTTGCGGCTCCGCGCCCACGCTGCCGCTGGGGCGCCGGGCCAAGTGCAACAGCTGCTACCCAAAGGATGCTCCAGTGTAATCTTTCGATTACGAGAATATGCCTAGGCCAGTATTTTTTCTTAGCAATTTATGCTTGAGCAGCGGGCGAAATACCTTCGCCTATACAAAAGGTCATTGGCCAAGAGAAAGGGATTATTTACGGACCGCACCTACATTTGATCCAGATCAAGTCGAGTTGACCCGGGTCAAACCATGGCGTGGGGGTCGCGCCGGGGGGCTGGGGCGGGGCGGTTGCCTTGTCCTCAGGCCCACAACCATCGGATCAGGAAACGTTCATGCTCAAGCACAGCAAGATCATCCAGCGCTTGGCCGCGCTATTGCTCATCAACATCGTCCTCATGGGCGCGCTCGGCGCGCTCGGCTTCTTCGGCATGTCCTCGATCCGCGAGGGGCTGCGGACGGTGTACGAGGACCGGACCGTGCCCATGGGCCAGATCCTCACCACCATGGAGGAATACTACGAGATCCGCCTGGCCGTTCTGGCTGGCCTGGGCGCCACCGATCCGGCCGTGGTCACGCAGAAGAAGGCGGAAGCCGAGGAGCGCAAGGCCCACATCGACACTGAGTGGAAGGCCTATATGTCCACCTACATGCCGCCGGAAGAGGTCGAGGTGGCGAAGACCACGGCAGCGAACATGGCGGCCTATGACGCCGTCTGGCCGGAAGTGTTCGCCAATCTGGTCCGCGGCGACCAGGCCGGCGCGAAGGCGCTGGCGGCGAGCAAGGGCGGTCCCGCTTTTGCCGCCGTGGCCGAATCCTTCGACGCGCTCGCCGAGTTGCAGAAGAAGATCGCCGGCGAGGAATATGCGAAGGCGACCAACACCTTCAACAACAACCTCTACCTGCTGATCGCCATCCTCATCGGCGCCGTCGCCATCGGTGCGACCCTGGCGATGGTGGTCGCGCGCTCGATCACCCTGCCGCTCAATGGCATCATCGGTGTGATGGGCGAGCTGACCAAGGGCAATCTCGAGGTCGAGGTCGGCGGCCAGGATCGCCGCGACGAAGTCGGCAGCGTGGCCAAGTCGGTCGGCGTGTTCAAGGACGGCCTGGTCGAGGCCGAGCGGCTGCGCCGGCAGCAGCAGGCCGAGCAGGAACGCCAGATCGAGCGCGGCAAGCGCATGGAGGCGGCGGTCACCGCCTTCGACCAGATGATCACCGAAGTCGTCGGCTCGGTGAGTTCGGCGGCGACCGAGCTGCAGGCGACGGCGCAGTCGCTCTCGGCCACCGCCGAGGAGACGTCGCAGCAATCGAACGCCGTGGCGGCTGCGTCCGAGCAGATGACGCAGAACGTGCAGACGGTGGCCTCGGCGACCGAGGAACTCACCTCCTCGATCCGCGAGATCGGCAACCAGGTGACCGAATCGACCCGCATCGTCGGCAACGCGGTGACCCAGGCGGACGACACCACCGCCAAGGTCAAGACCCTGGCCGACGCGGCGCAGAAGATCGGCGACGTGGTGACCTTGATCAACGAGATCGCCGCGCAGACCAACCTGCTGGCGCTCAACGCCACCATCGAAGCAGCGCGCGCCGGCGAAGCCGGCAAGGGCTTCGCGGTGGTGGCGAGCGAGGTGAAGAACCTCGCCACCCAGACCGCCAAGGCGACCGACGAGATCGCCAGCCAGGTGCGGTCGATCCAGGAGGCGACCGAGACCTCGGCCCAGGCGATCGAAAGCATCGCCCAGACCATCAACCGGGTGAACGAGATCTCGACCGCCATCGCCTCGGCGGTGGAGGAACAGGGCGCTGCGACGCAGGAGATCGCCCGCAACGTCCAGGAAGCCTCGACCGGCACGGCGGAGGTGACCAACAACATCACCGGCGTCACGCAAGCCTCGCAGCAGACCAGCGCCGGCTCGACCCAGGTGCTGAGCTCGGCCAGCGAGCTGGCCCGGAACGGCGACCGCCTGAAGCAGGAAGTGGAGAACTTCCTGCGCGAAGTGCGCGCGGCTTAGTCCCCCCGAAAGCTGCGCAAGCAAAACCCCCGCAGCGAGGCTTCGCTGCGGGGGTTTTCATTTCGTAGGCTCTTGATGGACGCGGTCCGTGGCTACCTGGGTTGGCCAACGTCGCCAGCCTCATGCGCGCGCCGCGAGCTGCCACAGCAATCTTCCACAGTCCGATTTCCAAACTGCCATCGCAGCGTACCCTGTGGCACGAGCTGTTGCATCGACGCGCCGCGACTCAGCCAAAGGCTGCGGCAATCGCTCGGTTCGACGACCGGCTCCCTTCCGGCGTAATTGCCGAGAGTAAGAAATCTTAGAATAAGACGGGAAACCGAATACTAGGCGGATAAACTTACAACTGGCTGATCCAGGGCGAATGCATGACATTTTTCATATCTCTCCATAATGCCATCGTAATCGCTCCTTAATTGATCTGCGTCAAATTGATGCACGTCATTGAATTCCTCTTGCCTTCGGCGGCCGCGAATGAAGCGCCGAGCGACAGAAAGGATGAGCCATGAAGCTTACCGTCAAGATGCCCGTGATTCTGGCATCCATGATCGCCGCGGCCATAGCCGTGATTGGCGTTATCTCCATCATCTTCACACAATCGGCGCTTCGCGAAGGCGCGGAGGGCAAGCTGCTGGCGTTGGTTGATGCCCGTCAAGCCGCGCTCTCCGACTATCTCAACGCGATCAAGGAGGATCTCGATCTGCTGGCGGTGAATGCCGTCACCCGGCAATCGCTGCGGGAACTTACGCAGGGCTATGTCGCGCTTAGCGGTGGCGCCGCGCGCAAGCTCTATGTCGACGACAATCCGGACAAGAGCAAGCTCTGGGAACTGAATTCGGCAGCCGATGGCTCGGCCTATAGCTTGGCGCATGCCGGCTTCCACCCCTGGTTCCGGCAGTTTGCGGAAACCCGCGGCTATTACGACATCTTCCTGATCTCGACGTCCGGTGACGTCGTGTACTCGTATACGAAGGAACCGGACTACGGCACCAATCTCGTCGCCGGGCCCTGGAAGAACTCAGACCTGGCGCGGGTCTGGCGCTCGATCAACGACGGCCGCGGCAGCAATGTTGTCGCCTTCTCCGACTTCGCCGCCTACGAGCCCAGCAAAGGCGTGCCGGCCAGCTTCATTGCCGCGCCGGTCATGGACGGGTCGCAGTATCTCGGTGTGCTGGTATTCCAGATGCCGATCGGCCGCATCAATTCGGTCATGCAGCGTGCCGAGGGCATGGGCGAAAGCGGCGAAACCTATATCGTCGGCGGCGATTTCCTGATGCGCAGCGATTCCCGGTTCCTGAAGCAGGGCGAAAGCTCGATCCTCAAGCAGGAAGTCAAGACGGTTACAGTGGAGGCCGGCCTTGCCGGCAAGACCGGCGTCGACGAGATCAAGGATTACCGCGGAATCTGGGTGTTCTCAGCCTACAAGCCTTTCGAGTTCGAAGGCGTGAAATGGGCGATCATCGGCGAGGTCGACACCGACGAGATCCTTGCATCGGCCACGATGATCAGGAACATCATGATCGGCGTTGGTCTGGCCGTGCTCGCGGTGTTCGTCGGTATCGGATTGTTCGGCGTCCGTTCGGTGACGCGCCCGCTTGCCGAGTTGACGGAAGCGATGCGCGTCATGGCCGGCGGAAACTACGACACGCAGATCCCGGCGACCGAGCGGCCGGACGAACTTGGCGACATGGCCAAGGCGGCGGACTTCTTCCGCGGCAAGCTCATCGAGGGCCGGGACCTGGCTGCCACTCAGGCGGCCGAGCAGGAACGCCAGATCGAGCGCGGCAAGCGCATGGAGGCGGCGGTCACCAAGTTCGACGAAGTTATCACCGAGATTGTGGGCTCGGTGAGCTCCGCCGCCACCGAGCTGCAATCGACGGCGCAGTCGCTGTCGGCCACCGCGGAGGAGACGTCGCAGCAATCGAACGCGGTTGCCGCCGCTGCGGAGCAGATGACGCAGAACGTGCAGACGGTGGCCTCGGCGACCGAGGAACTCACCTCCTCGATCCGCGAGATCGGCAACCAGGTGACCGAATCGACCCGCATCGTCGGCACCGCCGTTACCCAGGCGGAAGATACCAACGGTAAGGTCAAAACTCTGGCCGAGGCTGCGCAGAAGATCGGCGACGTGGTGACCCTCATCAACGAGATCGCCGGCCAGACCAACCTGCTGGCCTTGAACGCCACCATCGAAGCGGCGCGCGCCGGCGAGGCGGGCAAGGGCTTCGCCGTGGTGGCCTCGGAGGTCAAGAACCTGGCGACCCAGACCGCCAAGGCGACCGAGGAGATTTCCGGCCAGGTGCGGTCGATCCAGGAGGCGACCGAGACCTCAGCCCAGGCGATCGAGGGCATCGCCCAGACCATCAACCGGGTGAACGAAATTTCCACCGCCATTGCCTCGGCGGTGGAGGAACAGGGGGCGGCGACCCAGGAAATCTCCCGCAACGTGCAGGAAGCCTCCTCAGGTACGGCTGAAGTATCCTCCAACATCACCGGCGTAACACAGGCCTCGCAGCAGACCAGCGCCGGCTCGACCCAGGTGCTGAGTGCCGCGTCCGAGCTGGCAAAAAATGGCGAGCGCCTGCGCCAGGAGGTCGAATCCTTTCTGCACACGGTACGCGCCGCCTGACCGCGGTCACGTTATCGCCAAACAGAAACCCCCGCGCCATCGCCGGCGCGGGGGTTTTCATTCTGGTGGACCCAAGCGGGATCGAACCGCTGACCTCCACAATGCCATTGTGGCGCTCTCCCAGCTGAGCTATGGGCCCGGAACTCTCACGCGACCGGCGGTCTGGGCGGCCGGTCCGAAATCGGGGTGGAACCTAAGCAGCCGCCCCCCTTTATTCAAGCGAATAATTGCCCCCAACCTGACCGACAAGGCCTGCGAAAGCCTTAACGCTCCTTCTCGTCCTCGACCCCTTCGATGACCTCGGAGACGTCCTCGTCGTCCTCGCCGAGCTCGGAGGTGTCCTCGATGACCTCCTCCTCCGCGCCGATATCCTCCGCCTCCTCGGCCTCGGCCTCGGGCAGTTCCGGTTCCGGCGCCGGCTTCACCGGGGCGAGCTTCTCCACCACGCGGCCGCGGCGTGACTTCAGCACCGCCTCCGGATCATAGGTGGTGCCGCATTTCGGGCAGCTGATGGTGTCCTTGCGCAGGTCGTAGAAATGCGCGCCACAGCTCTGGCAGGTGCGCTTGGTGCCCCATTCGGGTTTGCTCACGTCGCTTACTCCTTGGCCGGGCCGGCGCCCGGGTGACTGGTGAGGTGGTGCAACAGGTTTCGGCCCCATTGCCATGCTCAGCCCGCAGTGTCAACCGCGCCGCGCGGCCAATCTTGCGGCGCCCGGTCCTTGTGCTAAAACCAGCCCGCTTGTGCAACCGCCCAGCCGCCACCCGATCCGGGCCGCCGCTGGACCGACCCGCCGAGAGGTTAGCCCCTTGTCCGATCATCCCGCAGCAGCCGCGCCGCGGCCGCTCGCCTCGCGCACGGCCCAGCGCCTGGCCGGCACGGCGAAGGTCCCCGGCGACAAGTCGATCTCGCATCGCTCGCTGATGCTGGGCGCATTGGCCGTTGGCGAAACCGAGATCCACGGATTGCTGGAGGGCGAGGACGTGCTGCGCACCGCCGCCGCCATGCGCCTGCTGGGCGGCACGGCGGAGAAGGGCGGCGACGGCGTCTGGCGCGCGCGCGGGCGCGGCATCGGCGGCTTGCGCGAGGCGCCGGACGTGCTCGACCTCGGCAATGCCGGCACCGGCACAAGGCTGCTGATGGGCCTGGTCGCGGCCTATGATTTCGTCACCTTCTTCACCGGCGATGCCAGTTTGCGCTCGCGGCCGATGGGGCGGGTGGCGGAGCCCTTGGCGCAGATGGGCGCCCGCATCGTCGCGCGGGCCGGCGGCCGGCCGCCGCTGGCGGTCATCGGCACGGCGGAGCCGATGCCCATCACCTACACGCTGCCCGTCGCCTCGGCGCAGGTAAAATCGGCAATCCTGCTGGCCGGCCTCAACACGCCCGGCATCACCACGGTGATCGAGCCGGAGCCGACCCGCGATCACACCGAGCTGATGCTGAAAGGCTTCGGCGCCACGCTGAAAATCGAGCAGGTGAAGGAAGGCCGCGCCGTCTCGCTGACCGGCCAGCCGGAGATCACCGGGCGCAAGATCGTGGTGCCGGGCGATCCGTCCTCCGCCGCCTTCCCGATCGCCGCGGCCTTGATCGTGCCGGGTTCCGAGATCCTGGTGCCGAATGTCGGCCTCAACCCGCACCGCATCGGGTTGATCGAGACGCTGCTGGAGATGGGCGCCGACATCGCCATCGAGAACGCCCGCGTCGAAGCCGGCGAGAAGGTCGGCGATCTGCGCGTGCGCCACGGCAAGACCCTGAAGGGCGTCACCGTGCCGCCGGAGCGCGCCCCCTCGATGATCGACGAATATCCGATCCTCTCCGTCGTTGCCGCCTTCGCCGAGGGCGAGACGAAAATGCTGGGCCTCGCCGAGTTGCGGGTGAAGGAGAGCGACCGTCTCTCCGGCATGGCGCAGGGCCTCGCCGCCTGCGGCATCGACGTGACCGAGGGCCAGGACACGCTCGCCGTGCGCGGCGGCAAAATTCCGCCGGGCGGCGTGCGCATCCCGGTGAAGCTCGACCACCGCATCGGCATGTCCTTCCTGGTGCTCGGCATGGCGACGACAAAGCCGGTGGAGATCGACGACGCCGAGGCCATCGGCACCTCCTTCCCCGGCTTCGTCGATCTGATGAACGGGCTCGGCGCCGGCATCACGGCCTCGAATCGATGAAGCCGGGCCGATGAGCTCCTTCGTCATCACCGTCGACGGTCCCTCGGCCGCCGGGAAGGGCACCCTGGCGCGGCGTCTGGCCGCCCATTTCGGCTTCGCCTTCCTGGATACCGGGGCGCTCTATCGCGGTGTCGGGCTGACCGTCCTGCGGCAGGGCCACGACCCGGCCGACGAAAAAGCTGCCATCGCCGCGGCCGAGGGCCTGCGGGCCGAAATCCTCTCCGACCCGGCGCTGCGCGACGAGGCGACCAGCCGGGCCGCCTCCATCGTCGCCGCAATTCCCGGGGTGCGTGCCGCGCTCCTCAATTGGCAGCGTGAATTCGCCGCCAGACCCCCCAATTCTGGTAGGGGTGCGGTTCTCGATGGGCGGGATACCGGCACCGTCGTCTGTCCGGGCGCCCAGGCCAAATTGTTCATCTCCGCCAGCGTGGAAGCGCGCGCCCTGCGCCGGTTCAAGGAGTTGGAAGCCCGCCAGTTGCCAGCCGGGGGCGAGAAGGCTATATACGCGCGGGTTTTGCAGGACATGCAGGAGCGGGATGCCCGCGACCAGGGCCGCTCCATATCGCCGACCAAAGCGCCGGCGGATGCAAAGGTCATCGACACCTCCGACTTGACCGCCGATCAGGTGTTCGACCAGGCGCTGGCTTACGTCATGAGCAAGATGACGGCCTAGCTCCCTGTTCTGCCGAATTCAACTTGTGCAACAGCTTCCAAGACCGCCGGAGACAACCGGTCGGCCGGAAACATGATGAAAGGACACTCTCTCTAATGGCTAAGTCAGCCCTCAAGGAAAAACCGCAAAGCGAATCTTTTGCCGCGCTGCTCGAGGAAACCCTCGGCGCCAGCTCCGGCCTCGAAGGCAGCGTGCTCAAGGGCACCGTCGTCGGAATCGAAAATGAATTCGTCCTGGTCGATGTCGGCTTGAAGTCCGAGGGGCGCGTCGCGCTCAAGGAATTCGCCGTCCCGGGACAGAAGCCCGAGATCAAGATCGGCGACATCGTCGAGGTCTATCTCGAGCGCATGGAAGACAAGCATGGCGAAGCCCTGCTGTCGCGCGAGAAGGCCCGCCGCGAGGAATCGTGGACCCAGCTCGAGAAGCAGTTCAAGGACAACCAGCGCGTCACCGGCGTGATCTTCGGCCGCGTGAAGGGCGGCTTCACCGTCGACCTCTCCGGCGCCGTGGCCTTCCTGCCCGGCAGCCAGGTGGACATCCGCCCGGTGCGCGATGTCGGCCCGCTGATGGGCACGCCGCAGCCCTTCCAGATCCTCAAGATGGACCGCGCCCGCGGCAACATCGTGGTCTCGCGCCGCGCCGTGCTCGAGGAGAGCCGCGCCGAGGCCCGCAACGAGCTGGTCGCCAACCTCAAGGAAGGCCAGGTCCTGCAAGGCGTGGTGAAGAACATCACCGATTACGGCGCCTTCGTCGATCTCGGCGGCGTCGACGGCCTGCTGCACGTCACCGACATCGCGTGGCGCCGCATCAACCATCCGAGCGAAGCGCTGCATATCGGCCAGACCGTGCAGGTC
>JAEUKU010000288.1 GCA_016794075.1 Rhodospirillaceae bacterium | reverse complement strand
CGCGACGGAGCAGCCTTGGTCGAAGTTCTGGCGCATGTACAGCTATGTCACGGCTGAGTTGCCGCGCGTGGTGGCGGCCAATTTTCCGATCGATCCCGACCGGCAGGGTATCTTCGGCCATTCGATGGGTGGGCACGGCGCTTTGGTCGCGGCCCTGCGGAATCCGGGTCTGTACAAATCCGTCTCGGCCTTCGCGCCGATCGCGGCGCCCTGCAGAGCGCCCTGGGGCAGAAAGGCCTTCAGCGGCTATCTCGGCGCCGATCCGGGCGCCTGGAAAGCCTATGACGCCAGCGAGCTGGTGCAGCGCAGCGTGCTGCCGACCACGATCCTGATCGATCAGGGGCTGGACGACCCCTATCTGGCCGAGCAGTTGCATCCGCACCTGTTCGAGGAAGCCTGCCGGCAGGCCGACCAGGCGCTCGTGCTACGCCGGCACCAGGGCTACGACCACGGCTACTACTTCATCCAGACCTTCATTGGCGACCATGTGCGCCATCACGCGCGTCAGATCGCCGAGGCCGGATGAGGACCGCCGCGACAGCGCCGGCAGAGCGGCCCGCGCCGCCGGAGGGACGCATGATCCGCATGGTGAAGCGCGCACTGGCCGGCTGCCTGGCGCTCGGCCTCGCCGCCGCCGCCGTCGCGCCGGTCGCGGCGGATGAGCTGCCGGGGATCAAGGTCGGCACGCTGAAATTCGGCACCGTCAACTGGGAACTGGCGGTCATTTCCGAGGGACTGGACCGCAAGCACCGCTTCATCCTCGAGCGCGTTGATTTCGCCGACAAGGACGCCACCAGCATCGCGCTGCAATCGGGCGAGGTCGATGCGATCGTCACCGATTGGATCTGGGTCGCGGCGCAACGTAAGCTGGGCCACAACTATACCTTCGTGCCGTTCTCCCGGGCCGTCGGCGCGGTGATGGCCGACCCGGCCAAGGGAATCCGCTCGGTCGCCGATCTCGCCGGACGCAGCATCGGCATCGCAGGCGGGGCGGACGACAAGAGCTGGGTCCTGCTGCAGGCCTATGCCCGCAAGACCGCCGGCCTGGAGCTGAAGGACAAGGCCGACGTACAGTTCGGCGCGCCGCCACTGCTGAACGAGCTGGCGCTGCGTGGCAAGCTGGATGCGGTGCTCAATTTCTGGAACTTCAACGCTCGGCTGAAGAGTCGCGGCTTCGTTCCGGTGATCTCGATCCGCGACATCCTGCCGGAGCTCGGCCTGGAATCCGATCCGCCGCTGCTGGGCTGGGTCTTCGCCGAGCGCTGGGCGACCGAGAATCCCGCGCTCGCCCGCGGCCTGATCGACGCCTCCTACGAGGCCAAGCGGCTGATGAAATCCGACGACGCGGTCTGGAACCGCCTGCGGCCGATGATGGACGCCGAGGACGACGTACTGTTCCAGGCCCTGAAGGAGGGCTTCCGCGCCGGCGCGCCGGACGGCTATCGGCGCCAGGACATCGCCGCCGCCGAGGGCGCTTTCGCCCTGATGCGCCAGGTCGACCCCGCCTCGGTCGGCAATCTGGAGGCGCTGCCGGACGGCACCTTCTGGTCCGGCTACTGGAAATGAGCCAGCCGGCGGGGGCGCCGACGATCGGCCTCGGCGCGCACTGGTATCGCCTGCTTTCCGTCATCGCCCTCCTTGCGCTGTGGCAGGCCGCCGCCAGCGGTCTCGCCGATCCCGCACTGCTGCCTTCGCCGCTGGCGACGTTCGAGGCCGGGTATGAGGCGTTGCGCGCGGGCGAGCTGCTCTACCATGTCGGGGCGACCTTGGCGCGGGTGGCGGTCGCCTTCGGCCTCGCCATGCTGATCGGCACCGCCATCGGCATCGCGCTCGGGCGGTCGCCGGTGTTGGACCATTTCTTCAACGGCTGGCTGGTGATCGGCCTCAACCTGCCGGCGCTGGTCACCATCGTGCTCTGCTACATCTGGTTCGGACTGTCCGAGGCGGCGGCGATCCTCGCCGTCACCATCAACAAGGTGCCGACCGTCGCCGCGATCCTGCGCGAAGGCGCCAAGGCGCTCGATCCCGCGCTCTTCGAGATGACGCGGGTGTTCGAGGTGAAGCCGCTGCGGGTGCTCGCGCGCGTGGTCCTGCCGCAGCTCGCCCCCAGCCTGATGGCGGCGGCACGGGCCGGCCTGGCACTCACCTGGAAGATCGTGCTGGTGGTCGAGCTGCTCGGGCGGCCGAACGGCGTCGGCTTCCAGATCCGCAGCTTCTTCAACTTCTTCGACATCGCCTCCATCCTCGCCTATTCGCTGGCCTTCATCGGCGCGGTTGTCGCCATCGAGGTGTTGCTGCTGCAGCCGATCGACCGTCAACTGGGCAAGTGGCGTCGGGCATGACCGGGCTGGTGCTGAGCGCAGTTACCCGCGCATTCGACCACCCCGTCCCGCGCACGGTGCTCGGTGGCGTCGATCTGACGATCGCGCAGGGCGAATTCGTGAGCCTGGTCGGCCCGTCCGGTGCCGGCAAGACGACCCTGCTGCGGATCATCGCCGGATTGGATTCCGGCTATGGCGGGAGCTTGGCCTGGCAGGGTGCGCGGCCGCGCCTGGGGGTCGTGTTCCAGGAGCCGCGGCTGGTTCCCTGGCTCGGATTGCTCGACAATCTCCTGCTGGTCGGCGGCCCCGAATCCGTGGATCGCGCGCGCGCCCTGCTCGGCGCGGTCGAACTGGGCGACTGTGATAGCGCCCTGCCCGGCCAGCTCTCCGGCGGCATGCAGCGGCGGGCGGCGCTGGCACGCGCACTGCTGGTCGAACCGGACTTCCTGATCCTGGACGAGCCGCTGATTTCGCTCGATGCGGCGCTGGCGGAACGCATGCGGCGCCTGCTGAACGACTTCTGGCGCAAGCGGCGCACGACCACCCTGCTCATCACCCACAATCTCGCCGAGGCCGTCGAGCTTTCCACGCGCGTGGCGATCCTGTCGCCGATCGAGCGACGCGTGGTCGCCGATTGCGCCCTGCCGCCGCCCGATCCGCGGCTCAGCGGAGATCCCATGGTGGCAGCGGCGCTCCAGGATCTGCGCCGGATGACGCGAAGCTGGCCGGTGCCGGATCCGGCGGAAGCCGCGCCGGACCGCGCCGGCTGATCGCTACTGGATCAGGGCGCCGCGCACGTCAAGCATCGGCACGTGGTATTCGCGGAGGATCGCCAGGATGGCGTCCTTGTTCTCCGCCAGCAGCTTGTCGATGTCGCCCTTCCAGCGGTGCTCGCCCGGCCGGACGCCCATGGCGATATAGTAGTCCATGCGGGCGTTCTTCGCCTCGTGCAGCAAGGGCGTGACCGTCAGCTGGTCGCCGTGCAGGGCGGCGAAATAACCGCCCAGCGGGCCCCAGAGCAGCGCCACATCGATCACGCCCGCCGCCAGATCCTCGACCATGCGGTGGCTCGGGGAATCGATGCGGGTGTCGACCAGCAGGTCATAGGGCCGGACATGGGCCATGAGGCCGCTGCGGGCCACTACGCCCGCCGGCGGGGTGCCAGCGATGAGCCCGATTCTCAGCGACTTCAAGGCCGGATCATCGAGCCGGTCGGCGGCGATCGCGTCGGCCTTGCGCGTCACCATGACATAGGTGGAGCGATAATAGGGATTGGTGCTGAGCGCGAGTTCGGCGCCGCTGACAAGGCCGATGACCAGGTCGCAGCGCCGCGCCCGCAGCGTGTTGCGCAGGAACCCCGTCGCCTGCGGGAACCAGGTGTAGCGGAGCGGCACGCCCAGCTTGTCCGCCAGCAGTTCCGCGATCCGGTTCTCGAAGCCTTCGCCCTTCGTGTTGGAGAACGGGATGTTGCCGGGATCGGAGCAGACCCGCAGCGCCGACCGGTCGACCGCCTCCGGCTGGTCGGCGGCGAACGCCGCGACCGGCAGCAGGGCAATGAATGCCGCGATCCAGGCTGCCGTCGGGCGCATCGCCGGCGGCTACAAGCCCATGCAGGCGGCTTCCGCCTCCGCCCATTCGGCGGGCTTGTCCTCTTTCTTCGCCGGCCGCCCGCGCGGCACAACGCCATCGGAGCGGGCCTTGAGATAGGCGTAGATGTCGTCGATGTAGCACATGACGTTGGGGTCCAGCCCGAAGGACGGCATGGTGCGCTGGACCGCCGTGTTCACGTTCTTGCGGCCGTTGACCACGACGTCCATGTACTGCTCATAGCTCAGCCGCTTCATGGAATCGACCAGCGCGGGAGCGAAGGTGCTGCCGACGCCGTCCGGTCCATGGCAGGTGTGGCAGACGCTGTTGTAGCGGCGGAAGCCGCTGAAGACCGGCCAGCTCACCGTGCCGTCCTCGGCGACATGATAGGGCTTCTCCTCGGTCGTGCTCGCGGTTTCCTGCGCCTGCACGGAACCGGCAAGCGTGACGGCGACAGCGAGGAAAAAAAGCGAGCGGCAAGCTGAGCGCATCAACGTCCCCGGTGTGGAATTCTGTTGCTGGATCAAGAAAGCGGATCGAGCGGACGTCACCGCCCGCTCGATCCTCGCGAGTGTTCTCACTCAGGGAGCGCGAACACGGTCATGGTGCCGCCGAGCGCAGTGTAGCTGGACAGCGCCTTGTAGGCACCCACCGCGCCGAGACCGGCGGTGTCCTCGGTCAGGCCCGCCGCCATGCCGATGCCGGCCCAGCCGCCAACGCCGGACAGCACGGCGATATACTGCTTGCCGTCATACTCGTAGGTGTTGACGTTGCCGATGATGCCGGAGGGGGTCTTGAAGCGATAGAGCTCCTTGCCGGTCTCGGCGTCGACCGCCTTCAGATAGCCTTCCAGCGTGCCGTAGAACACCACGTCGCCCGCCGTCGCCAGCGCGCCGCTCCACACCGAGAACGGCTCCGGCAGCGACCACTTGATCTTGCCGGTGGTGGCGTCCCAGGCGATGAAGTTTCCGAGATGGTCTTCGCCCTTGGGCGGATACATGCTCAAGGTCGCGCCGACATAGGGCTGGCCGGCGGTGTAGGCCACCTTGAACGGCTCGTAGTCCATGCAGACGTGATTGGTCGGCACGTAGAACAGGCCGGTCTTCGGCGAGTAGGCCGAGGGCTGCTGGTCCTTGCTGCCCAGAGCGGCCGGGCAGATGTTGGTGGTGTTGACGTCCTCGCCGTTGGCTTCGGTCGAGAATTCCTTCACCCGGTCCGGCAGGCCGGTCTTCAGGTCGATCTTGGTGGCCCAGTTCACCGCCGGGTCATACTTCTCCGCCACCAGCAATTCGCCGGTGTCGCGATCCAGGGTATAACCGAAGCCGTTACGATCGAAGTGCACCAGCAGCTTGCGGTCCTGGCCATTGACCTGCTGGTCGGCCAGGATCATCTCGTTGACGCCGTCATAGTCCCACTCGTCGTGCGGCGTCATCTGGTAGAGCCACTTCGCCATGCCGGTGTCGGCGTCGCGGGCGAAGATCGTCATCGAGTATTTGTTGTCGCCCGGGCGCTGCGCCGGGTTCCAGGTGCTGGGATTGCCGGTGCCGTAATAGACCAGGTTCAGTTCCGGATCATAGGACATCCAGCCCCAGGTGGTGCCGCCGCCGATTTTCCACTGGTCGCCTTCCCAGGTTTTCAGGCTGGAATCCTTGCCGACCGGCTTGCCGAGCGCCGTGGTCTTCTCCGGATCGACCTTGATCTGGTCGTCCGGGCCGGCGGAAAAAGCGCGCCACGCGATCTTGCCGTCCGACATGTTGTAGGCGGTGACCTTGCCGAGCACGCCGAACTCGCCGCCCGAATTGCCGATCAGCACTTTGTCCTTGACGACCAGCGGCGCCGAGGTGCCGGTCTCGCCCTTGGTCGCGTCGCCGTCCATCGCGCTCCAGACTTCCTTGCCGGTCTTGGCGTCGAGCGCGACCAGCTTGGTGTCGGCCTGGTGCAGGAAGATCTTGCCGTCGCCATAGGCGACGCCGCGATTGACCGTGTCGCAGCACATCACCGGGATCACGTTCGGGTCCTGCTGCGGCTCGTATTTCCACACGATCTGCCCGCCCTTGCTGAGGTCGAGCGCGAACACCGTGTTGGGGAACGGCGCGTGCACGTACATCATGTTGCCGATCACCAGCGGGCCGCCTTCGTGGCCGCGCAGCACGCCGGTCGAGAAGGTCCAGGCAACCTGCAGGTCCCCGACGTTGTCGCGGTTGATCTGGTCCAGCCCGCTGTAGCGATTGCTCGAATAGTTGCCGAGCGGCATGACCCATTGCTTCGGGTCGTCCTGAATCTTCAGCAACTCGTCATTCGCCGCCGCTTGCGTAGCCCACAGCCCCATCGTGCCGGCGAAGGCCAGCACAAACCCTGAAACAGGCGTCAGTCTTGCCATCTCTTCCTCCCGAATTGGATTGACGTCCAGAACCCGCCCAGAATCCGCTGGGTCCGGTGATCTGTCGGAGTCGGATCCGATTTTCTTTGCCGTCCCACTCAATGCCGTCCGCGCTGGCTGCGCCTTCGCGGCAGAATGGAACGTTAGTCGACAAAGCGGTGAAAGAGCATTGTCCTTTGGTACAACATCGCCGGATGGGTGCCGCGCGACATGGCGCAGCCATGCTGCCGCGCGCCGCGCGGGCGACGCGCTTCCATTTCGTATGATGCCGATCAGCGCGTCGCCGCCGCGACCTTCGCCGGGGTTTCCTGCGGCGTCATCCGGCGATAGACGAAGTCCGGCGCCGGGGCGGCGGATGCGGCCTCGGCCAGGCTGCGCATCTCCTGATGCGCCGGCGAGAGCGCGCAGGCCGGATCGGCGGCGGCGGCGGAACCGGTGATTGCCAGCGCCTGGCAGCGGCAGCCGCCCCAGTCCACCTCGCGCTGATCGCAGGAACGACAGGGCTCCGGCATCCAGTCCGTGCCGCGATAAGCCTCGAACGCCGCGGAGGACGCCCAGATCTCCGCCAGCGGCTTGTGCCGCACAGAATCGAAGACGAGGCCGGGGATGGTCTGCGCCGCGTGGCAGGGCAAGACCTCGCCGCTCGGCGTGATGTTGAGGAACTGCCGCCCCCAGCCGCCCATGCAGGATTTGGGCTGGCGCGCATAATAGTCCGGCACCACGTAGTCGATGACGATCTGGCCGCGCAGCCGCGCGCGCGCAGCTTCGACCCGTTGCGTCGCCTCTTGCACCTGCTCCAGGGTTGGCATCAGCGCCGCGCGGTTGCGCAGTGCCCAGCCGTAATACTGCACATGCGCCACCTCCACCCGCACCGCGCCGAGCTCGACGGCGAGGTCGATCATGCGCTCGACGCGAGTCACGTTGTGGCGATTGACCACGGCATTGATGGTGAGCGGCAGGCCGATCTCGCGCACCCAGCGCGCGAAGGCGAGCTTCTTGCCCTGCACGCCGGGATGGTTGGCGATATGGGCGGCGGTCTGATGATCGACGTCCTGGATGCTGAGCTGGGCGTGATCCAGACCGGCCTGCGCCAAGACCGCCAGCCGCGCGCGGTCCAGCGTCACGCCGGAGGTGATGAGGTTGCTGTAGAGGCCGATCCGGCGCGCATGGGCGACCAGCTCCGGCAGGTCGCGCCTGACGGTGGGTTCGCCGCCGGAGAAATGGACCTGCAGCACGCCGAGCTCGGCCGCTTCGTCCAGCACCCGCCGCCATTCATCCGTCGACAGTTCGCCCTTCGCCCGCTCCAGCTCGATCGGATTGGAGCAATAGGGGCATTGCAGCGGACAGCGATGCGTCAGCTCCAGCAGGGCCGCCAAAGGAGGCGCGAGCGGCGGCGTCGGGTTGGCCGCGCCGCTCATCCGACCAGGATCCGCTTGGCGATCAGGTCGCTCACCATGTCCTCCACGTCCTGGGCGATCTCGCCGCGATCGGCGTTGTAGACGCTGGCCAATTCATCGACGATCTCGTCGACCGGCCGGCTGCCGTTGCAACGCTGCAGGATTTCCAGCGCCGTCTCGTCCGGCACCAGCACCCGCTCCGGGGCCAGCACGACCCAGCAATCGCGCGCCTTGTCGAAGCTGAGGCGCACACCCGGCGCCAGGCCGGGGCGGATTGCGCTCTTGAGCGGCGCGGGCGCGGTCATGCTGCAGGCCGGAAGGCACCCGGCGGCACATGGCCGGGATCGACATAGGCATGATGCAGCGCGTCGAGCTGCGCCCACAGCACGTCGCATTTGAATTCGAGGGCGCGCAACACCGCCTGCTGCTGGTGCGGCAGGCGCGCCTCGCGCTTGACGTATTCGATGGCGAAGTTGGCGTCGCGCGGCGCCTGGAACAGGCGCTTGTCGAAATAGCCCAGTGCCTTCTTATCGACGAAGTCGTAGTTCGCCAGCATGCCGGCGACCCGCTCGGTGATGATGGTGGGGGCGAACATCTCGGTGAGCGACGAGGCCACCGCCTCCAACAGGCTGCGCTCGCACACGAAATGCAGATAGGCCTCCACCGCGAACCGAGTGCCCGGCAGCAGGCCCGCCCCGGAGACCACGTAGTCCCGCGGCAGGCCCAGTGCATCCGTCAGTCCCAGCCAGCGTTCGATGCCGCCCTCGCCCGCTTCGTCGCCGTCGTGGTCGACGATGCGCTGCCGCCAGGCGCGGCGAAAGTCGCGATCCGTCGCGCGCGACAGGATCGCCGCGTCCTTCATCGGGATGATCGACTGGTAGAAATAGCGGTTGAGCGCCCAGGCCTGGACCTGGCCGCGGTTCAGCTTGCCGCCGTGCAGAAGGGCATGGAAGGGATGCCGGTTGTGATAGCGTTCCGCGCCGATGGCGCGCAGGGCGGCTTCCAGTTCCTCGGGGCCAAGCAATTCGGTCATAGCGAGATCCTCATTCCGTCCTCGGCGACTTCCCAGCCATGAGCGCGCGCCTCGGCATGCTCGGGCGAATCCTCGTCCAGCACCGGGTTGGTGGTGTTGACGTGGATGAACACCTTGCGCCGCACGTCGAGCGCATCGAAGACCGCCAGCGTGCCGGCGTCACCACCGTTGATGCTCATATGCCCCATGCGATGGCCGGTCTTCTCGCTGATGCCGAGGCGGACCAGTTCGTCGTCGGTCCACAATGTGCCGTCGAAGAACACCAGGTCCGAGCCGCGCAGCCGCGCCGCCAGCTCCGGGGTCATGCGCGCGCATCCGGGCACGTAGTGGAAGCACTTCCCACCCGCCGCCACCTCGAGGCCGATCGTATCTTCGGCGACGCCGCCGAGATTCGCCGGGTCGCGCGATTCCAGGAACAGCGGCACCTTGCCCGGCACGGCGAAGGCGGTGATGGCGAGACCGAGCGGCCCGTCCCGCCCGACGATCTCGGTCCGCCGGTCGAGGTCGAACGCGCGCCGTTCGACGAAGGCCGGATTGAGGGCGTTGAAGATCGGATTCTCCTGCAGCAGGCCGAGGACTCGCTGGGTGCCCCACAGCACAAAGGGCTGGCTCTCACGCATCGAGAGCAGCCCGGCAACGTGATCGACTTCGGCGCTGGTGAGCACGACCGCCTGGACCGGCGAGTGCCTGGGCGCCTCCTGCGGCCACAGGCAGCGCGTCTGCAGCAATTGCTGCCGCGCATCGGGCGAGGCGTTCAGCATCGCCCAATTCCTGCCATCGGCGCTCACGGCGACGGAGGCCTGCGTACGCCATTTGGCGCGCGCCGTTCCATCGCGCGCCCGCCGGCTGGTCGGCGCATTGCAGTTCCATTGAGGAAAGCCTCCGCCGGCCGCGGAGCCGAGCACCACCACTTCCATGGCTGTCACACCCTGGCTTAGAGGTCGACCCGTCTTGCCGCGTGGGCGGAGGAAGTCAGGTCAGAGGCGCGCGCAGGCGTAGCTATTGATTTCCATGCCGACGCAGATTTCGCGCAACCGCGGAGTCTTCCAAGCCTTCATGGTCAACTCTCCCAGTCCAATGCGTTGTCGAATGCGTTCGCGTGTTGTGCCGGCAATGCCGACAATTCATCCTAAGGGCAGCGATTTCGGCTTGCCAGCCCATTTGCGTCCGCGCCGTTCATCCTTTGGGCCAAGTTTTTGGCGCCGCAGCAAGATGGCGCGTCACCCGCCCACGGCTTGCCCGGCCAGCGGGCGCCCGTTCGGGCACGATGCCCGCATCGCCCCCCAATTCAGCTGCGCCAATTGCACGGAAAACGCCCGGATGGAGCCCGCATTGTCGCGCAGCCAGCGCACCTGCACGTCGAAAGCCTCCCGCTCACGCGCGTTCCACTGGTCGCAATCCAGCGGCGCAGGATGTGCGACGCTGTTCTGCTGCAGGAAGTGCGTCAGCTCGTGCACCAGAATGCTGGTTGCCGCCGGGTTCGCCCCCACGGCCAACGCTTCGTCGATCAGGATCTCGCCATCGGGCAGCGTGAAGCCCAGCACGCCGCAGGGCCGGCCGCAGACGCGCTCCGCCAGCGCCGCATGCGGCAACGCGGCAATGCGCGGCGGGTCTCCGGGGATCGCGTAACCGGTGTAGCCGGAGATCGCCGCAAGCAGTGTCGCGATGAGGGCGTTCGAGATCATCATCCGCCATTCCTTGCATTCATTGGCCGCAAGGCCAGTTGATCCTGCGCTTTCCTTGTGATTTCGTCACCGCTGTTCTTGCGGCGCCCGTTGCGGAGGCTCCATGACCATACGATACGTAGTGGCATCTGCCGTTTTCGCCGCCGCCCTCGCCGCGGCTGCCGCGGTGCAGCAAGCGCAGGCCAACCCCTATCCGACCGAGGTCGTCACCGACTACGTCATCGGCTGCATGGCGGCCAATGGAGAAACCCAGGAGATGCTGCGCCGTTGCGCGTGCAGCATCGACGCCGTCGCCTCGATCCTGCCCTACGACACCTATGAGCGCGCCGACACCATCATTCGCATGGCCGCCGTATCCGGCGACAATACGGCGATGTTCCGCGAGATGGCTTTTCTGAAGGGTATCGTCGATCAGCTGCATCTGGCCCAGATCGAGGCCGATTTCCGCTGCTTCTGACCCTCCAAGGCTCGACGCGGGCAACGCTCACTGCGGTGCACTTATTGTACTTTGGACGGAGAGTGGCCGAGTCCGCTTGCCGGCCTATGCGGTGATTCCTAGAGTTAGTGGCTGGACACGGGTTGCACGCTGACGAGCCTTCTTGACGCCACGGTCGACGGGCCAACCCACTCCCCCGACATGATTGGGGTCAAGGAGCGGATGGCATTTGCATGCGAGCCTCCACCGTCATGCTTGGCGCACTGATCCTGGCGTTCGGCCTCGCGGCCGACGCCGGACCAGCCAGCGCCCAGGATGACACAGCGGACACACTGCAGGTTCCGATCGTCTATCTGGGCGAACAGGTTGCGGAGCCGCTGCCGTTGTCCCTGGTCGAGCCGGTTCCCACCGACAAGGGCCTGGCCGGCGCCAGGCTGGGGATCGAGGACAACGCCACTACCGGCAAGTTCCTGAAGCACGACTACACCCTGGTCGAACGAATCCTGCCGGGGGGCGCGGACCTGACGGCCGTCGCGGCCGAACTATCCACCGCCGGGCAAACGCTGATCGTCGCCGATCTGGCGGCCGACCGCCTCCTCGCCTTGGCCGACCTGCCGGACATGGCGAACGCCGTCATCCTCAACATCCGCGCCCAGGATGACGCCCTGCGCGCTTCGGATTGCCGAGCCAACGTGTTCCACGTCATCCCCAGCCGGGCGATGAAGGCGGACGCGCTCGGCCAGTTCCTGGTCAGCCGGCAATGGATGCGCTGGGTCCTGATCCACGGGATCAACCCGCCCGATCAGGCCTTCGCCGAGGCGATCCGGCGCACGGCCAAGAGATATCGCGCCGAGATCGTCGAGGAGCGCGCCTACGGGTTCCAGGCAGGATCGCGCCGATCGGATACCGGCGAGCAGCAGGTGCGCGAGCAGATGATCAAGCTGACGCAGCGCCTGCCCGACTATGACGTGCTGGTGGCGGCGGATGAAAGCGAGGTCTTCGGCGAATACCTGCCCTACCGCACCTGGGACCCGCGGCCGGTCGTCGGCACCCAGGGGCTGGTCCCGACCTCCTGGCATCGCAGCCAGGAACAATGGGGCGGCACCCAGCTGCAGCGCCGGTTCACCCGCGCCTTCAACCGGTGGATGCTGGAACGCGACTATGCCGCCTGGGAGGCTGTGCGCAGCATCGGCGAGGCGGTCACCCGCACCAACAGCGCCGACAGCGTGACCTTGCGCAACTACATCGTCTCCGACGCGTTCGAGCTGGCCGCCTTCAAGGGCAAGCCATTGAGCTTCCGGAAATGGGACCAGCAGCTGCGCCAGCCGATCCTGCTCGCCTCGCCGCTGATGCTGGTTTCGGTCTCGCCGCAGGAGGGCTTCCTGCACCAGCGCACGCCGCTCGATTCGCTCGGCTATGACGAACCGGATTCCACCTGTCGCTTGAACCCATAGTCACGGATCGGGAGGCGTATGATGAAAGAGGTGATGGCCTTGGGATTTATCTCCGCCCTTGCTTGCGCCATCGGCGCGAGCACCGCCGGGGCCAACACCGCGTACGTCTCCAATGAAAAAGGCAACACCATTTCCGTGGTCGACCTCGAGAAGATGGAGACGGTCGCAACAGTCCCGGTCGGCGAGCGGCCGCGCGGCATCACGCTCAGCAAGGACGGCAAGCTGCTTTATATCTGCACCAGCGACGCCGATCATATCGAGGTGCTGGACCTAGAGACGCTGAAAGTCGTGCAAGTGCTGCCGAGCGGCCCCGACCCGGAGCTCTTCGTCTTGTCGCAGGACGGAACCAGGCTCTACATCGCGAACGAAGACAACAACTTCGTGACGGTCCTCGATCTGGCGCAGGGCGTCATAAGCGCCGAAATCCCGGTCGGCGTCGAGCCGGAGGGCATGGCGATCAGTCCGGACGACAAGATCATGATCAACACGTCCGAAACCACGAACATGGCGCACTTCGTCGACACGTCGACGCTCGAGATCACCGACAACGTCCTGGTCGATTCCCGGCCGCGCTATGCCGAGTTCACGCCGGACGGAAAGGAGCTCTGGGTCTCCGCCGAGATCGGCGGCACGGTCAGCGTGATCGACGTCGCGACCCGCAAGATCATGGAGAAGGTCGAGTTCGCCATCCAGGGCGTGCGGGCCGACACGATCCAGCCGGTGGGGGTCAAGATCACCCCCGACGGCAAAACCGCCTTCGTCGCGCTCGGGCCCGCCAACCGCGTCGCGGTGGTCGACGTGGCGAGCCGTGAGGTGCAGGATTATCTCCTGGTGGGTCAACGGGTCTGGCAACTGGCCTTCACGCCCGACGCCGGGCTTCTGGTTTCCACCAACGGCGAATCCAACGATGTGTCGGTCATCGATGTCGAAAACAGGAAAGTTCTTCGCTCCATTCCGGTCGGCGAACTGCCCTGGGGCGTCGCGATCCGCTGACATGGCCGATCTCGCCCCACGCGGCACCGATGCGCTGCAGGCAGGCAGCGGTGAGGGCCCCGACGCCCTCGCGGTCAGTGGCCTGACGCATCGCATTGGTGGGCGCGTCATCCTCGATCAGGTCGAATTTGTCGTGCCGGCCGGTCGGCTGGTCACCCTGCTGGGGCCGAACGGCGCGGGCAAGACAACGCTGCTGTCGCTGGTCACCCGGCTCTACACCGCGCAGCAGGGCGAGATCCGCGTGTTCGGGCACGACGTGCGCAAGGAGAGTTCCGCCGCCCTGTCGCAGATGGGCGTGGTGTTCCAGCAGCGCGCCATCGATCCCGACCTGACGGCACGGCAGAATCTCGCCTATCACGCAGCGCTGCATGGGCTCTCGCCGCGCCGCGCACGCGACCGGATCGCCGCGGAACTCGGGCGCATGGGTCTCACCAAGGATGCCGACCGCAAGATCCGCACCCTGTCCGGCGGCGAATCGCGCCGCATCGAGATCGCGCGCGCGCTGCTGCACGACCCGCGCCTGCTGCTCTGCGACGAGGCCACGGTCGGTCTCGACCTGCGCAGCCGCGCCGACATCCTCGCCGACATCCGCGGCCTGGTGCGTGAGCGCGGCGTCGCCGTGCTGTGGGCGACCCACCTGATCGACGAAGTGGAGGCGGAGGACCTCGTCGTCGTCTTGCATCGCGGCCGCGTCCTGCGGCAGGGGCGGGCGCGGGACATCGTGGCGGCGCTGGGCGCGGACGGCCTGAACGACGCCTTCCGCCGCATCACGGAGGCGGCGGCATGAACGGCGCCGGCCTCATCCGCTGCTTCCTCGGCATCGCCTGGCGCGAGATCCTGCGCTTCGTGCAGCAGCGCAGCCGCTTCGTCGCCGCTTTGGTGCGGCCGCTGATCTGGCTGTTCGTCTTCGCCGCCGGCTTCCGCTCGGTGCTCGGCGTCTCGATCGTGCCGCCCTACGAGACCTACATCCTCTACGACGAATACGTCATTCCCGGACTGGTGGCGATGATCCAGCTGTTCAACGGCATGCAGAGCTCGCTCTCCATGGTCTATGACCGCGAGGTCGGCAGCATGCGGGTCCTGCTGACCAGCCCGGCGCCGCGCTGGTTCCTGCTGCTCTCCAAGCTGGTCTCGGGCACGCTGCTGTCGCTCGCCCAGGTCTACGTGTTCCTGCTGATCGCGCTCGCCTATGGCATCGCGCTGCCGCCGCTCGGCTACCTCTGGGCGCTGCCGACGCTGCTGCTGTCGGGGTTGATGCTGGGCGGCCTGGGGCTGCTGCTGTCCTCGATGATCCGCCAGCTGGAGAATTTCGCCGGCGTGATGAACTTCATCATCTTCCCGATGTTCTTCACCTCCTCGGCGCTCTATCCGCTGTGGAAGGTGGAGGAGGCAAGCCCGATCCTGCGCGACATCTGCGCGTTCAACCCGTTCACCTATGCCGTCGAGCTGACGCGCT
>JAEUKU010000283.1 GCA_016794075.1 Rhodospirillaceae bacterium | reverse complement strand
CGCATGCTGGCCTGGCGCCGCCGGGTGATGGGGCCGCAGACCTACATGTTCTACGACAAGCCGCTGCACATGGTGCGCGGCGAAGGCGCCTGGCTCATCGACATCAGCGGGCGGCGCTATCTCGACGTCTACAACAACGTGCCGCATGTCGGGCACTGCCACCCGCATGTCGTCGAAGCCATCGCCCGCCAGGCGGCGATCCTCAACACCAACACGCGCTACCTATTCGACGAGGTGCTGCAATTCGCCGAGCGGCTCAGCGCAAAGTTCCCGGCGGGCCTGACCTCCTGCATGTTCGTCAACTCGGGCAGCGAGGCGGTCGATCTCGGCTGGCGCCTGGCCAAGGCCTTCACCGGAAATACCGGCGCCCTGGTGATGGAATACGCCTATCACGGCTGGACCGACGCGGTGGAAGCGCTGTCGCCGGAATTCCGCGGGCCGGAACACCACCGGCCGCATGTGCGCATGCTGTTGGGGCCGGACGGCTATCGCGGGCCTTATCGCTACGGCGACAACGAGATCGCCGCGCGCTACGCCGCCGATGCCGACCGCGCGATCGCGTCGCTGGCGGAAGCGGGGCACAAGCCGGCGATGTTCATCGCCGATGCCGGATTCCTCACCAACGGCGTGCTCGATGCACCGCAGGGCTATCTGCAGGGCGTCTATGATCGCGTGCGCAAGGCGGGCGGCCTCTGCATCGCCGACGAGGTGCAATCCGGCTTCGGCCGCCAGGGCGAGGCGATGTGGGGCTTCGAGCTGCACGGCGTGGTGCCCGACATCGTCTGCATGGGCAAGCCGATCGGCAATGGCCATCCGCTGGGCGCGGTGGTGACGCGGCCGGAGATCGTGCAGGCGCTGGTCGACGAGGGCATCTTCTTCTCCACCTTCGGCGGCAACAACGTCTCCTGCGCCGCCGGCATGGCGGTGCTCGACGTGCTGGAGCAGGAAGGGCTGCAGGAGAACGCGCGCAAGGTCGGTGGCTATTTCCGCGCCGGTTTGCGCAAGCTGGCGGAGCGCCACGACCTGATCGGCGACGTGCGCGGCAGCGGCCTGCTGGTCGGCTGCGAACTGGTACGCGACCGCAAGACGCTGGCGCCGGCACCGGCGGAAACCAAGCGCGTCGTCAACACGATGCGCGACCTCGGCGTGCTGACCGCCACCGAGGGACCGCACGGCAACGTGCTGAAGCTCCGCCCGCCCATCTGCTTCTCGCAGGAGCAGGCCGACCTCACGCTAGACGCCCTCGACCGCGCCCTCGCTTCTCTTTAGAACCCCAGCGCGCGACTGACCTGCTTCACGGCGGCGTCGAAGGGCTCCGGAGTCTTGGCGGCGCGGGAGAGCAGCAGGCCGCCCTGCAGCGCCGAGACGATCATCGCCGCCGCGTCTTCCGCCGCGCCGGAGAAGTCGATCTCGCGCGCCGCCTTGGCCTGGCGCAATTGGTCGGCGACCCAGGCGCGGTTGTCGGCGAAGAAACGGTCGACGGCGTTGCGCACATTGTCGGGCAGGCTGTTCGCCTCCATCGCCAGCACGCCGCAGAGGCAGAGCTGGCGCTTCGCCAGCATCCTTTCGCGCGTGGCGGCGAAATAGCCCGCCAAGCGCTTCCAGGGCCGGGGCTCGTCGCGCGCCAGCGCGGCCTGCAAAGCCGCGACATCCGCCGCGTAGCGCTCGACCAGCGCGGTGGCGAGGTCCGACTTGGCGGGGAAATAGTGATGGATGGTCGGCGCGCGGATGCCGATTTCCACCGCCACGTCGCGATAGGAGAAACCGTTATAGCCGCGGTCCTGAATCAGCCGCTGGGCGATGTCGAGGATACGGCCCCGGGTGGCCGCCGCATCTTCCCCGGGCCGGGCTGCGGGTCTGGGCATTTCACAAAGCTCCTTTGCCTTCAAAGGCATACACCGAATCCACCGATCTGACGACCGGTCGTTCACGGCGATGTGATCGGCGCTCACTTGCGTCGCGCCACCGATCTGTCTACCTATCTACCTACTACTAGATAGACAACAAGGAGCCAGATTACCATGTCCCGCATCGCCACCCTCGACCCGGCCGCCCAGACCGAAGCCAAACCGCTGTTCGACGCCGTCAAGAAGAAGCTCGGCAAGGTGCCCAACCTGTTCCGCGTCATGGGCAACAGCCCGGCGGTGCTGAAATCCTATCTCGGCTTCAGCGAGACCATCGCGTCGGGCACGCTCGCCGCCGGCGACCGCGAGGCGATCGCCATCGCCATCGCCCAGCGCAATGCCTGCGGCTATTGCCTCTCCGCCCATGCCTTCATCGGCAAGTCCGCCGGCCTCGGCGCCGGCGAGATCGAGTTGGCGCGCGCGGCCAAGTCGCAGGACCCGCGCCGGCAGGCGCTGCTCACCCTCGCCGACACGCTGGTGGTGAAGCGCGGCCACGTCTCCGATGCCGAGCTCGCCGCCGCCCGCGGCCAGGGCCTGAGCGATGCCGAGATCCTCGAAGTCGTCGCGCTGGTCGCGCTCAACACCTTCACCAACTACGTGAACCACATCGCCGGGACCGAAATCGACTTCCCCGCCCTCGACCTCGCCAAGGCGTCGTGAAATGGGGGCGTCGTGAGCCGAGGATGTCGTGACAGCTGCGCCAACCAAGGGAGAGACGGATGAGACCATCGACACTGCTTCTCGCCGCAGCGCTGCTCACCAGCGGCCTCGGCTACGTGATGCCGGCCAGCGTGGCGCTGGCCGACGGCTACCAGGTGAACGTGGACGCGCAGGGCCTGGCCATTCATGGCTATGACCCGGTCGCCTATTTCACCGACGGCAAGGCGGTGGCGGGCGAAGCCGCGCTGACCGCCGCGCATGACGGCGCCACCTACCGCTTCGCCAGCGCGGCACACCGTGATGCCTTCATCGCCGACCCGGGCAGGTATCTGCCGCAATATGGCGGCTACTGCGCCTATGGCACGTCGATCAGCAAGAAGTTCGACGGCGACCCGAATGCCTGGAAGGTGGTCGACGGCAAGCTCTACCTGAACTTCAACCCCGATGTGCAGCGGAAGTGGCTGGAGGACGTGCCCGGCTTCATCGCCAAGGCCGATACCGCCTGGCCCGGGATCCGGGAAGTGTCTCCTGAGACGCTGAACGCGCAGTAGCATCAGCCTCTCGCGGGCAGCGGGGCGGCTCCCGGGCCGCCCCGCGCCTGCGCCCGGCCGGATCTGCGACCGCCCACCGGACATGACTTCGCCGCAAGGACCGACTGAGTTTTTATCGGTTCAGGTGCCGGCCGCAAGCTGGTGAAATCCGTGCGCCGTGCGGGCAAGGGCCCGGGATGGCGCGCGGATTAAGGGGAGCAGCGGAGATGTTCACCGACCCGGCGACGGCGGCCAATGGCGAGGGCGCCGCGCGTGGCCGCCGCAGATTTGGCGATGCCTGTCTCGACACGGGCGCGTCGCCGCCGCGGCGCGCGGCGTCGGATCGGCTGGAAGCCTTCCTGCGGCCCGACGCCGCCGGGCTCATCGCCTGCCAGATCCTGCTGCTGCCGGGCTTCGAGCTCAACGAACTGGCGGCGCTGACCGAGAGCTTCGCCGCGGCGAACCGCCTGTTGGCCGAGGTGCGCTTCGCCTGGCGCCTCGCAAGCCTCGACGGCGGGCCGGCGGAAGCGGCGGGCGGGATCGAGATCGCCGTCGCGGAGACGGTCACCGCCAGCCAGCCGAGCCACCTTTTCATCCTCTCTCCCTATGGCATGACGGCGAAGGCAACGGCGGCCTTCCAGGCCTGGCTCTGCCGCCGCCATGTGCTGGGCGCCCGGATCGCCGCCATCGGCGGGGCAAGCAGGCTGCTGGCCGAAGCGGGATTGCTGGCCGGCCGCAGCTGCGCAATCCACTGGTCGCTGGCCGATGCGATGCAGGAGGGCGCGCAGCGGGTCGAGATCGAGGACCGGCTCTTCATCATCGAGGACCGGATCGCGACCTGCGCCGGCCGCGCCGCGACGCTGGATTTCGTGCTGCGGCTGATCGCGGAGGCGACCGACGAGGGCGTGGCGCGGATGACGGCCGACGGCCTCAATCACGCCCGGCCGCGCGACGGTGCGGAACGGCAGATGAGCGAGCTCGATTTCGCCGGCAAGCGCGGCGCGACGCCGCTGGTCCAGACCGTCGCGGCGATGCGGCGGCGGATGAGCGCCGGGGAGGACCTGGCCGGCATCGCCACCCAATCGGGCGTCAGCCAGCGCCAGCTGCAGCGGCTGTTCCGCCGTCACCTGGGCATGACCCCGACCCAGTATTTCCTGAAAGCCCGGCTGCAGCGGGCGCGGCACCTGCTGCAATATTCGACCCTCAGCGTGACCGAGATCGCCATCGCCACCGGCTTCGCCTCGATCTCGCATTTCACCCGGCGCTATACGGAGCTTTATCGCCGGACGCCCACGGCCGAACGGGGCCGGACATCGCGCCGGAGCGCCGCCGCCGGCTCCCTGGCAGCCTGATCCGGGGCAGCCTGATCCGGGGTAGCCTGATCCGGGGCAGCCTGATCCGGGGCGCCGATAGCAAGCAATACCCTAAGGATATCTAAACAATACGTTAGGGAACGGCTGCTAGGCTTAGGCCCGAAGCCGTATGGCACAAGCCGGATCCAACCTCTCAAATGGGCGATGCGGCCTCGGCCAAACAATCGACCGGTACTATGGCGGATACCACCCAGTCATCTCCCGCGCCGCGCGCGCAGCAGCGCCGCAATGGCAGCGGTCAGCGCGGCGCCCTGGGCCACCGGCTGCGCCGCGGCGTGGTCCTGGCGCTCGGCGTCGCCATATCGCTGGCCCTCGCCGCGACCAGCGACCGGATGCTGCGGCACGAGACGGCGATCCAGGATTCGCTGACCCGGCAATCGGTGGTCGCGGGGTTGCAGGAGCATCTGGACCGCGAGTTCAGCCTGCTGCGCGCCTTGAAAGGGCTCTTCGAATCCTCGCAATTCGTGACCAGGAACGAGTTCCGCGGTTTCGCCCAACAGGACGAGCATATCCGTGATCGCGACCCCTGGCTGCGCGTCGCCTGGGCGGAGCACGTCCCGGCCGCGGCCGACCCGGCGGCGGCACAGGATCCCATCGCCGAAGCTACCGCCGGGCACTTTCCGATCCGCTATCTCGAGCCGCACGGCCTGGCCGATGACCTGTCCGGTTTCGACCTGACCAGCGACCCGGCGAGCCTGGCGGCGATGCGCCAGGCCGTCGCCACCGCAGCGCCGGGAGTATCGGAGCCGATCAAATCCGATCTGCTCGGGCGCGGCTCCACCGTCGTGCTGGTCTTCAATCCGGTGTTCCGCGACGTGCAGGGCGCGCGCAATGGGTGGCTGGGCGGATTTGTCGTCGGCGCCTTTGCCATCGACGGCTTGATCACCGCCTATCTGGACAGCAGCGTCCCCGAAGGCGGCCTGGCGATCCGCATCACCGCCGACGACAAGGCCGTTTTCGCCCTCGGCGCCGTTCCCGCGGGCACCGAGGCGCTGCCGCTGCGGCTCGGCGACCGCACCTGGCGCATCCAGGTCGCGGCCAATAGCGGGGCGCTGCAGGCGGCGGTCTGGGTGCCGGCCCTGGTGCTGCTGTTCGGGCTGTCCCTGACCGTGCTGCTCTTTCTGCACCTGCTGCGCATCGACGGCGAATACGACCGCATCTCGGCGGAAGTGCGCGCCGCCACCGGCGAACTGGCGCGCGCCAACGACGCTTTGGCCGAACGCTCGGCGACGCTGGAATCGCTGGCCGACAGCCTGCGCCGCACCTCGAACGAGGCGCAGATCGCCAACGCGGCAAAGACCATGTTCCTCGCCAACATGAGCCACGAGCTGCGCACGCCGCTCAACGCGATGATCGGCTTCGCCGAGATCATCTCGCGCCAGGTCTTCGGCTCAGACCAGGCGCGCTACACCGACTATGCCCGCGACATCCACAAGAGCGGCCTGCACCTGCTCGGCATCATCGAGGACCTGCTCGACATGTCGCGCATCGAGCTCGGCAAGCTGCAGCTGCGGGTGGCGCCGGCGAATCTCGCCACCGTGGTCGAGGACATCGTGCGCCTGCTGCGCCATCGCGCCCAGGAGCAGGGCGTGAAGATCGTCTGCGAGCATCTGGACGCCCTGCCGGAGATGCAGATCGACGCGCGCGCCCTGCGCCAGGCCTTCATCAACCTCGTCACCAACGCCATCAAGTTCTCGCGCGCCGGGACCTTGGTGACGATCACCGGCGGCCGGGCCCCGAACGGCGACGTGACGGTCGTGATCCGCGACCAGGGCGTCGGCATGGACGAAGCGGAGCTGGCGCGCATCTTCGACCCGTTCTGGCAGGCCGACGCCATGCGCCGGCAGAGCCAGGAAGGCGTCGGGCTGGGCCTGCCCATCACCCAGCGGCTGATCGAGGCGCATGGCGGCAGCGTCGCCGCCGAGAGCAGCAAGGGCGACGGCACGACCATGACCATCCGCCTGCCGCACGACCGCATCGTGCCGGGCCGGCCGCGGGCGGTGGCAAGCTAGCGGACGCGCGCCCCACCGATCGTTCCCCACCCCAACCTTCTGCGCCAGTTGCGACTGGGTGCAAACCGGGCGACAACAGACACCATGGTGGGGAATCCCTATGACCGCGACGCACAGCGGCGGCGCGACGGCGGCAATCATCGCTACGTGTTCGACATCCCGCTCGATCGGGCGACGTCCCACGCCATCCAGGGCTTCAATGCCTATTGGCTGCGCAAGGCGGAAGGCAAGGCGATGCCGGCGCGCGCCGATATCGACCCGGCGGAGATCAAGCCGATCCTGCCGGACATGGTGCTGCTGAACGTCGAGTGGGAGCCGTTCCGCTGCTCCATCCGCTTGCGCGGCACGCGGGCCGAGCAGTTCCGCCCCAAGCACGTCAGCAAATATCTCGACGAGGCGACCACCTTCGAGCCCGGCCGGCGCGAGGACTACCTCGCCGAGATGAAATTCGTCGCCACGCAGCGGCGGCCCGCCTTCTCGCGGGACTACCTCACCACGCGCTCCGGCCTGGTGCGCGACATCTGGGCGGGAGTCTGGCCGCTGGCGCCGTTGGGCGAGCGGGTGAACATGCTGGTGGTGATCGAGGATTTCGCCGGACTCGATGCGTCGGATTTCGACCTCGGCCGACCGGCCTGAACGTCAGCCGCGCAAGCTCAATCCCGCAAGCTCAACCCCGCAAGCTCAGCCCCGTCGGCGCGGCGCGCGCAAGGTGGTGAGCTCCTTGATCATGCCGTGGAGCGTGCGCACCTCCTGCTCGGTCAGCTCGGCGCGCTGGAACATGTTGCGCAGGTTGCGCACCATGCTGGGCCGCGCCTCGAGGTTGCGCAGGAAGCCGCATTCGTCCAGCTCGCGCTCGAGATGGGCGAAGAAATTCATCAGCTCTTCGTTGGTCGCCGGCACGGTGCCGTTCAGCGGCATCTGCGCCGCCGGCGTCGCATCGCCCGCCTGGAACCACTCATAGCCCAGCAGCAGCACCGCCTGGCCCAGATTGAGCGAGGTGAAATCGGGATTGAGCGGCACGGTGATGAGTTTGTTGGCCAAGGTCACGTCGTCGCTGAGCAGTCCGGTGCGCTCCGGCCCGAACAGGATGCCGACCTTGCCGCCGCCGGCGATGTGGGCGCGACACTCCAAGGCCGCCTGGCGCGCGGTGACGATCGGCTTCACCATCTTGCGGTCGCGCGCGGTCGTCGCATAGACGCTGGTGAGATCGGCGACCGCCGCGCCGACGCTGTCGAAGACTTTCACCGGCGGCATCAGCTCCAGCGCGCCCACCGCGGCGCGGTCGGCGGCGAGGTTGGGCCAGCCGTCGCGCGGATTGACCAGGCGCAGATCGGTGAGGCCGCAATTCAGCATGGCGCGCGCCGCCGCGCCGATATTCTCGCCCAGCTGCGGCGTCACCAGGATGATGGCGGGCGCCGCGGCGGAAGCCTCGCCTTGTCGCTTAGCGGTCACGGGATTTCAGCAGCTTCCAGGTGATGGCGTCGTTCAGCGCCTCGTAGGAAGCGTCGAT
>JAEUKU010000226.1 GCA_016794075.1 Rhodospirillaceae bacterium | reverse complement strand
CGCCCTGTTCTACAAGTTCGGCAGCTTCGCGCTCGAATGCGTGGCCTTCCTCGCGACGTGGTTCGCGATCGATGCCGGATTCCAGCTGGTCAACCGCCTGAGGGCAGCGAAGGCCCGATCCTCCGGACCGCGGACCTGATGTCATGGCCCCGGGGCGGCGCGTCCGGGGCAGCGTAAAACCGCTTCCCGGCGACACCGGCGGGGGCGCGGCGAAGGTCGTCGTCACGCGCGGCGGATCGGTCGTCGCCGCGGCGCGGGTGGCCCGCAACGGCAGCTTCCAGACCGCGATTCCCGATGCGCCCGACCTGGTGGTGACCGTCTTCGGCCGGGACAACCGCGTGCTGCGCCGGCGCCTCAAGGCCGGCCGCGCCGTGCGGCTGGATCTCGGCAGCCTCAAGCTGCCGGCCAGCGAGTTCCCGCCGGGGATCTTCGGCCAGGCGTGGGATGCCGCGGCCGAGTGCCCGCTCACCGGCGGCCGCGCGACGCTGCGGCGCGACAAGGCGATCGTCGCGACGGTGCCGCTCGACGGCAACGGCGGCTTTGCCATCGAGCTGACCGAGCAGATGCTGCTGCCGGCTGGAACCTATCACCTCAGCGTCGACGTGCCCGGCTACGCGCCGGCCGCCTGTACGATCATTGTCACCGACGAGGTGACGTCGTACCGCATCGGCCGGGTCGAGCTGGCCGCGGCGCGCGCGGCCTGAGGCGCGCGGGCGATGGTCGCCGTCGTCGATGTCAGTCCGGTGCGGGCGCGCACGACCTTCACCTTCGATCGCCATCACCAGTCGGTCTCCGGCAAGGCGCTGTGTGTCGCCATGTCCCGCGACGGGCAACGCCTCTATCTGGGCGGCCATTCCGGCGTCTGGCGCTCGGACGATGGCGGCCAGACCTGGACGCATCCGGAACGGCCGCAGCCGCATCCGTTGACGACGAACGTCCCGGGGGCGCTGCTGCCGCCTGCGGTCTATGACCTGCTCATCTCGCCAGCCAATCCGGACATCGTGCTGGCGGCGACCGGGCGGGATTCGCGGCAGCCGGCGCAGAACGGAATCTGGCGCTCGACCGACGGCGCGCACAGCTGGCGCCGCGTGCACAAATTCGCCGCCGCCGACGGCCGGCTGGGCACGGTCGGCGCGATCACCGTGGCGCCCGACGATCCGCGGCTGATGTTCGCCGGCGGCCAGTTCGCGATCGGCATCAGCACCGATGGCGGCGAAACCTGGAGCGAGCGGACGCCGCAGACCCAGCCGAACGAGGCCGTCTTCTATGTCGTGAGCGCCGGGCGCCTCTCCGGCGGGGCGCGGCATGTCTACGCCGTGGGCACCCGGGTCTGGCATTCGGCCGACGGCGGGCAGAGCTGGACGACCGATCCGGTGGCGCTGAACGCCGGGTCGCCGGCCGACGGCCTCGGCTTCTCGGCGCGCTGCCTGTGCGTCGATCCTTCGAACTCGAGGCGAGTCTATCTGGCGCGCGCCGCGGGCGAATTGTGGCGCGGCGAACTGCCGTCCGGCGGCAGCGGGCCGATGACCTGGACGCAGCTGCCCGCCCCGCCGATGAACTACGGCGGCACCACCGCCAGCGGCACCGACTTCATCCTGGTGCACCGGGCGCCGGACCGCAGCCGGCAATTCATTTTCTCCGACCGGCGCACCGTGCATGCCGTCATCGAGGAGCCGGCCAGCCAGTCGGCCTGGACGCGGATCGACCCGTCGCCGGTGCATGTCGACCCGCACGGCATCGCCGTCACCGCCGATTTCGCCTGGGCGGGCGGCGACACCCCCTCGGGCCGCATCGTCCTGGTCAATGACGGCGGCGCCGTGGTCAGCAACAACGGCGCGGCGAGCTGGGACTTCGGCGCCGGCCTCTCGACGCTCGGCCTGGTCAACACGGCCGTCCTGCCCCGCCGCGACAAGCCGCCGGCGCTGGTCATCCAGATGGGCGACAACAACGGCTTCTTCAGCGCCGATGGCGGCCGCAACTGGCGGACGCAGGATTACCGCGGCGGCGACAATGACTGCTCCTTCGCCGATCCGCGGCAGCCGGAACGGCTGATCGTCTTCGCGCCGCGCCACGGCGCCCGCGCCATCTTCCTCTACACCGCCAAGAAGGGCGAGGTGCCGGACGGGTCCTGGGGAACCGACGACCGCCAGATCATCCCGTCGCCGCCGCCGCCGCCGGGCGAGACCAAGGGTCGCTGGAACGCGGTCAGCAATTTCTACAATCTCGGCTACCGGCCGCTGATCCTGACCCGCGACAACGAGCCGCCGCGCGCCGGCGGCGATTTCGTCACCATCGTGGTCAGCGACGACGGCGCCAGTTCCCGCCTGCTGCGCACCACGCGGATGAGCCAGATCACCGCGCCCACCGACTGGAACAGCACGGCGACCGACGACGGCCCGGGGGTCAAGGTCTTCCAGCAGGGGCCGACCCTGCCGAGCCCGATGATCGGCGTGGTGCAGCCGAGCGGCGGCCACAGCAACCCGACCTTCTACGTCGGCGACCAGGCCGAGGATGAATCGCAGCGCGTCTGGCGATGGCGGCGCGGCCAGCGCGGCTGGCGGGAAATCGTGCCCGCGGCGATCGGTCCCGGCCCGACCCGCGCGCGGCGCTTTTTCGTCGACCCGTATCGCCCCACCATCGTCTACGTCCTCGGCACCGACCATGTCTGGCGCTCGCTGGATGGCGGCAGCGAATGGTCCATCGACCAGCCGCTGGAAAACGCGCTGACCGAATCCGGCGCCTTCCCGGTCGGCTTGACCGCGGAGGCCGGCTCCGCGCAGGTGCTGCTGCGCGACATGGTCTTCGATCCCAGCGATCCCGGCTGGCGCGTGGCGATCGGCCCGGCCGGCGTGTTCCTGACCCTGGACGGCACCAACTGGCGCCACATCCTGCTGTCCTCGGCGGCGGGGATGCGGCCCAACAACGCGGTGTACGACCGCGTCAGCACGCCTTGCGCCCGCATGCTCTACGTCTCGACCAGCAATCGCGGCGTGCTGCGCCTGGGCCCGCTGCCGCCGGACTGGGGGGCGATGCCGGGCGGCGTCAACGCGACGATCGGCAAGCTCACCATGCTCCGGGTGCACAATGTCGGCACCAAGTTCGGGCCGCCCGACGATCAGATGGATGTCGAGGTCGTCATCCGCCTCGACAGCGAGCCGGGGCGGTCGTTCGGCTTCCAGCTGCGCAAGAACGCCGAGGGCGAGGCGAACGAAGGCATGCTCGCGCTGCTGCGCGACGCCTTCGACCGCGACAAGCGCGTGCGCGTGGAATTCATCCGCACCGGCTGCGCCAGCGGCCGGATCATCCGTGTCATCCTGGAAAGCTAGCGAGGACGAGATGGCCCTGTTGAACTTTTCCGGCCGGCTGAGCCTCCTTCGCGTCCACAACAAGGGCACGAAGTTCGGCCCGCCGAGCGACCAGATCGACGTCGAGGTGGTGTTCAAGCTGAAGAGCCACCCCGACAAGGCGTTCGGCTTCACCCTGCGCGACGACACCAACGGGCCGGCCCATCGCGGCATGCTCGATCTGCTGCGCAGCGGCTTCGACCACAACTGGACGGTGTCGACCGACGCCGAGATCGGCACCGGCAAGAAGAACGGCAAGAGCATCCGCGTCTGGCTGTCGAAGTAGGATCGCTTGGCGCCCAGTGGCGCGTGTCGCGCCGGTGCGGGTTGCGGCAGTCGTCGCTCCGGCCTAGGCGGGCGCTATTCTACGATCTTCCAATAGGAATCCTTGCGCGTCACCTTCCCATCCTGGAACGTGTAGAAGTCGCAACCCCACACCTCGATCCGCTGTCCATCGCGGCGGGTGCCGGTGAGCACCCATTTCGAGATGCCGGTATTGGCCGCGTTGTCGATGAAGTGCTGTTCGCTCCCGTAATGGACGTCCGGGAGTCCCTCGAATCGACCGGCGAGCGCCTTGCGGACATTCTCCCTGCCTTGAAATCGTGACCCCCAGGGCTGGCTTCCTCTGGGCATTTCCAGCACGCAATCGTCGGCGAACAGGCTCATGACGCGGTCGAGATCGTGCGCGTTGAAGGCGTCGCAAAGCCGCCTGAGGCTCTGACCGATATCGGACATCTCATCCTCCCTGCACCTCAGCCGCTTCGACGGAGCGCGCATCATTGCCATCGCATGACGGTGCCGGAGGTGCTCGGCTGCGTCCGGCCGCATTATAGCCATCGCGCGCCGGCGCAACGCAAGCGAGGCCGCCGCGTTGACGACCGTGGTGCCGGTGGATATCCTCAAAGTACAGGATAGCAGACCTTATTCCGCCATTCTGGAATTTCACGAAACAGAGAGCCGCCGCATGGCCTATGTGCAGATCGACAAGCTGGTGAAGCGCTTCGGCGACGTGGAGGTGATCCGCGGCGTCGACCTGGCGATCGAGACGGAGGAATTCACCGTTTTCGTCGGCCCGTCCGGCTGCGGCAAGACCACCCTGCTGCGCTCGATCGCCGGGCTGGAGGAGATCGACGGCGGCGCGATCCACATCGACGGCCAGCGCGTCGACCAGCTTCCCCCCGCCAAGCGCGGCATCGCCATGGTGTTCCAGAACTACGCGCTCTACCCGCACATGTCGGTGTTCGAGAACATGTCGTTCGGCCTGCGCATCTCCAAGGTCGAGGCGGCGGCGATCCGCGCGCGGGTGCAGCGGGCAGCGGAGATCCTGCAGATCTCGGACTACCTGGAGCGCAAGCCGCGCGCGCTTTCCGGCGGGCAGCGCCAGCGCGTCGCCATCGGCCGCGCCATCGTGCGCGAGCCCAAGGTGTTCCTGTTCGACGAGCCGCTCTCGAACCTCGACGCCAAGCTGCGCGTGCAGATGCGCGTCGAGCTCACCGGTCTGCAGCGGCAACTGAAGGCGACCATGATCTATGTCACCCACGACCAGGTCGAGGCCATGACCATGGCCGACAAGATCGTCGTGCTCAACAAGGGTCATATCGAGCAGATCGGCCGGCCGCTCGACCTCTACCACCATCCGCGCAACCGCTTCGTCGCCGGCTTCATCGGCTCGCCGGCGATGAACTTCCTCGCCGGGCGCATCGCGGGCATTGCGGCGAACGGCGTCGAGGTGGAGATGACCGGCGGCCGCAAGACGCTGGTGCGCTGCCGTCCCGATGGCGCGGAGATCGGCGCGCCCGTCACGCTCGGCATTCGCCCCGAGGCGCTGAACGCGGCTGGCGGCGGCGATTCCCGCCTCCCGGGCGTGGTCTACAACGTGGAGCGGCTGGGCGGCGACACCTACCTCTATCTCAGCGGCGCCGAGGGCAAGGACATCACCGTGCATGCGCCGGGCGACATGGTGGTGGCGATCGGCGA
>JAEUKU010000191.1 GCA_016794075.1 Rhodospirillaceae bacterium | reverse complement strand
TTGAAGAAGACGTGGCCGGCGCGCTCGAAAAAGCTGATCGGCAGCACGGCGCCCAGCTTCTTCGCGATCGGCCGGAAATGACGGATGGCGCGGTTGTCCTCCGGCGTGGTCGCCAGGGCGAAATGCTTGGGGTCCTGCTCGATACAGAAATAGGGCGTCTCGAACAGCTCCTGCAGCAGGATAACGTTGGCGCCTTGGTCGGCGGCCTTCTGCACCAGGCGCTCGGCCCGCGCGATGTTGGCGTCGAAATCCCAGTCGCAAGCCATCTGCGTGGCCGCCACGGTCACCCGGCGTCGTGCGATGCGTGTCATGCCTGCAATCCCGATCGACGGTCAGGCTTTCGCCAGGGCCCGGATGGCCATCTGTTCGTCCCGCTGGCGCTGCTTCTCCGCCCGCCGCATCTGGATGGTGGCGATGATCACGCCGATCGACACGATGGCGATGATGATGGTCGCCAGTGCGTTGATCTTCGGATCGAGGCCGAGGCGCACCTTGGAGAACACCACCTGCGGCAGGGTCGTGGTGCCCGGGCCGTTGGTGAAGGCGGTGATGACCAGATCGTCCAGCGAGATGGTGAAGCCGAGCAGCCAGCCGGAGATGATGGCCGGCAGCACGATGGGGAGCGTGATGACGAAGAAGACCTTCAGCGGCTTGGCGCCCAGATCCTGCGCCGCTTCCTCCAGCGACAGATCGAGCACCAGGAAACGCGAGCGCATCACCACCGCGATGTAGGACATGGTGAAGGTCACATGTGCGATCACGACGGTGATAAATCCCCGTCCTTCGACCCAGCCAAACAGCACGCGCACGACCTCCGATGTGGCACCCATGCCGCTATCCGCCAAACCGGCCACCGCCCACTTGAAAATGTTTTCCATGGTGATGAAGAGGAGCAGCATCGACAGGCCGGTGATCACCTCCGGCATGACCAGGGGCGCGTTGACCATGCCGGAGAACGCCGTGCGGCCGAGGAACTTGGGGAAGCGGACCAGCACATAGCCGGCGATGGTGCCGAGGATGGTGGCGAGGGTCGAGCTGATGGCGGCGACTTGCAGGCTCAGCAGGGCCGCGTCGATGATCTGGCGATCCTTGGCCAGCTCGCCATACCACTTGAAGCTCCAGCCCGCCCAGACGGTGACCAGCTTGGAGGCATTGAAGGAATAGATCACCACCGAGATGATCGGCGTGTAGAGGAACGCGAAGACCACCACCAGCCAGAATATGATGAACCAGGAGAGCCGGTGGGTCATGATTCCTTCTCCAGCTCCTTGTCCTGGTATTTCTGGTAGATCATCAGCGGGATGACCAGCGCCAGGAGGATGGCGATGGCCACCGCCGAGGCCGTCGGCCAGTCGCGGTTGCTGAAGAACTCCGTCCACAGCACGCGGCCGATCATCAGGCTCGACGGGCCGCCGAGCAGCTCCGGGATGACGTATTCGCCCACCGCCGGAATGAACACCAGCATCGAGCCGGCCACGATGCCGGGAAAGCTGAGCGGCACGGTGATCAGGAAGAATGCCTTCAGCGGCTTGCAGCCCAGATCCGCCGCCGCCTCGAGCAGCGACATGTCCATCTTCTCCAGATTGGCGTAGAGCGGCAGGATCATGAAGGGCAGGTAGGAATAGACGATGCCGAGATAGACCGCGAAGTTGGTGTTCATCATGCCGATGGGGGAATCGATGATGCCGATCGCCATCAGCACCTCGTTGATGAGGCCGTTGTTCTTCAGCAGGCCGATCCAGGCATAGACCCGGATCAGGAACGAGGTCCAGAACGGCAGGATCACCAGCATCAGCAGGATGTTGCGCACAGATGGGCTGCAACGCGCGATGCCATAGGCGAAGGGATAGCCAATCAGCAGGCAGATGACCGTAGAGGTCGCGGCGACCACCAGAGAATTCCAGTACGCCTTGATGTAGAGGGAATCCGAGACCAGCCGGCCGTAGCTGTCGCCGATGTTGAAGACCAGGTGCCCGGCCTCGTTGAAATGGGTGTAGGGCGGCTGGGCGATGGTGATGAAGGCCAGGCTGACCTTCAGCACGATCAGGAACGGAACGAAGAAGTAGAGGAACAGCCACAGGAACGGGATCGCGATGACCAGGGTGCGGCCGCGGATTCCCAAGGCCTGCAACAGGTCGCGCATCCAATGGGATGCCGGCAACCGGCTGGCGTGGGCGGCGCTGACGCTGCTTGCCATGATGCGGCGCCTCAGCTCAGCAACGCGACGGGACTATTCGGATGCCAGGTCACCGAAACGCGATCGTCCCAGTCGATCATCAGCTCCGCGGCCCGCATCTGGTTCTGCATCGTCACCTTGATCTGCTTGCCGTTGTCGAGCTGCACCAGGTAGATCGACAAATTGCCCATGTAGGCGATGCCCTTGACTGTGCCCCTGACGCAATTGTGCGGCGCGTTCACTTCCTGCTTGGTGAGCTGGATCTTCTCCGGCCGGATGGCGACCCAGGCCTTGGCGCCCGGCGCGCTGGAGATGCCGTGGTCGATGTAGATGTCGCAGCCGGCCTCGGCGGACTTGATCAGCACGTGATCCGCCTCATCCTCGACGATCTGGCCCTCGAACAGGTTGACCGAGCCGATGAAGTCGGCGACGAACTTGTTCTGCGGGTACTCGTAGATCTCCTGCGGCGTGCCGATCTGCACGATTTGGCCGGCATTCATGACACCGATGCGGGTCGAGAGGGTCATCGCCTCTTCCTGGTCGTGGGTTACCACGATGAAGGTGATGCCGAGGCGGTCCTGGATGTTCATGAGCTCGAACTGCGTCGCCTCGCGCAGCTTCTTGTCAAGGGCGCCGAGCGGCTCGTCGAGCAGGAGCAGCTTCGGCTGCTTGACCAGCGAGCGGGCGAGGGCGACGCGCTGGCGCTGGCCGCCGGAAAGCTGGTGCGGCTTGCGCTTGGCGAAGGGCGTCAGCTGCACGAGGTCGAGCATCTGGGCGACGCGCTGCTTGACCTCGGAGTCCGGGAACTTGTCCTGTTTCAGGCCAAAAGCGACGTTCTGCTCCACCGTCATGTGCGGGAAGAGGGCATAGGACTGGAACATCATGTTGGTCGGGCGGTCATAGGGCGGGATGCCCGCCATGTCGACGCCGTCGATATAGATCTTGCCGCTGGTCGGGTTCTCGAAACCGGCCAGCATGCGCAGCAGCGTGGTCTTGCCGCAACCCGACCCGCCGAGCAGCGAGAACAGCTCGCCGCGATAGATGCTGAGAGACACGTTGTTGACGGCGACGAAATCGCCGAACTTCTTGGTGACGTTCTCGATCCGGATATAGGGCTCCGCCTTGGGGTCCTTCCACGATGGCAGCTCAGTCTGCTTGCTCGGTGCTTGGCTGGTTCGTTCAACGGCGGCCATGATATCCCCTAGATTCCTGATCCCCTGCCGGCCGCGGGCGCCGCTTGGCGGTCACCGCTGCCACCGGCTCACTGCCCGGTCTTCAATCTCGTCCATTCCCGGGTGATGACGCGTTGTACCGCTTCGTCGCGCACCACACTCGGGAACATGCGCTTCTGCGTTTCCTCATCCGGATAGATCGCCGGATTTTCCAGGATCTCCGGCAGAACGAGATCGCGCGCCGCGCGGTTGCCGTTGGCGTAGTAGGTGTAGTTGGTGCAGTCGGCGATGACGTCGGGCCGCATCATGTAGTTGAGGAACAGATGCGCGTTCTCGACGTTGGGCGCGTCGGCCGGAATCAGCATGGCGTCGAACCAGATATTGCTGCCTTCCTTCGGCACCGTATAGGCGAGCTCGATGTCGAGCCCGGCCTCCTCGGCGCGCGCCGCGGCGACGGCATAGTCGCCGGACCAGGTCATGGCGAGACAGCGGTCGCTGTTCGGCAGGTCGTTCAGGTATTGCTGGGAATCAAAAAGCTTGATGTAGGGCCGGACCTTCATCAGCATCTCGGTCGCGGCGACGATGTCGTCGGGATTCTGCGACATCGGGTCCTTGCCCATATAGGCAAGCGCCAGCGGGAACACGTCCTCGGGCGAATCCAGGAAGCTCACTCCGCAATCGGCGAATTTCGAGACCACCTCGGGGTCGAAGATCATGCGCAGGCTGTCGAGCGGGGCGTCGGGCATCCGCTCCTTGATCATGGCAACATTGTAGGTGAAGCCGTTGGTGCCCCACATATACGGCACCGCATAGACGTTGCCGGGGTCATAGCCGGCTTGCTGCTTCAGCACCCACTGGTCGAGGTTGCTCCAGTTGGTGAGCTTGGAGCGGTCGAGGGGCTGATAGATGCCGGCCTTGATCTGGCGGGCGAAGAAAGAGGAGGAGGGGAAGACGATGTCATACCCGGTGTTGCCGACCACCAGCTTGGCCTCGAGCGTCTCGTTGCCGTCATAGGTGTCGTAGCGGACCTTGACGTCATATTCCTTGGCGAAGTTCTCGATGGTGTTCTCGCCGATGTAGTCCGACCAATTGTAGACATTGAGTTCTCCAGCGGCCCAGGCCGGAGCGGAAGCCGCAACTGCGGCAGTGGAGAGAAACAGCGACGCCGCAAGCGACGTCATGGCCCGACGATCGGATCCTGACATGCGAAGCCTTCCCTTTCATTGCCGGTTCGCATGCCGGATCGACCCGGTGCGACCGTGCGACATTATTGATTATTTTGAATGACTATGGCGGGCGGCGCTTCGCGCTGTCAACCGGCGCGGACCAAATGGCAGCAGAGATTTTGAACAAGCGTTCAAGGGTTAACCTATCGGGTAACGCGAAAAGGGCCCCGTCTCTCGACGGGGCCCCTGTTCGCAGTCCGAACCATGCAGATCCGATTACTGGCCGGTCTTGATCGCGGTCCAGGTGCGGTTGCGGAGCCGGTCAAGCTCAGGCCCGACGGCCTTGTCCGAGAACAGGTTCGCCTTAACCTCGGGCGTGGGGTAGATGGACGGATTGTTCCGGATCTCCGGATCGATCAGGTCGAGCGCCCCGGTGTTCGGGCTGGCATAGTTCACGTAGTTGACACCATTGGCCGCGACCTGCGGCTCGTTCAGATAGTCGATGAACTTCAGTGCATTCTCGACGTTCTTCGCGTCAGCCGGGATCGCCAGCGAATCCACCCACAGCAGCGTGCCTTCCTTCGGGATGCTGTAGTTGATGGTAAAGGTAGAGCCTGCTTCCTCGGCGCGGGCGGCGGCGATGAAGACGTCGCCCGACCAACCGACCACGGCGCACAACTCGCCATTGGCGAGGTCATTGATGTACTGCGATGAGTGAAAGTACTTCACATACGGCCGGATGCCAGCGAACAGCGCCTGCACCGCCGCGTAGTCCTCCTCGCTCTCGGTGTGCGGATCCTTGCCCAGATACTTCAGCGCCGGTTCCAGCATGTCGGCGGGAGCGTCCAGCATGGCAATGCCGCAATCCTGGAGCTTGGCTGCATTCTCCGGCTTGAAAAGCAGGTCAAAACTGTCGACAGGCGCATTCTCACCGAGGCGCTCTTTGATCTTCTCGACATTGTATCCAATTCCCACTGTGCCCCAATAATAGGGGACGGCGTATTCGTTGCCGGGGTCGAAGGATGAGAGCGCTTCGAGGATTTGGGGATCATAGAGCGAATAGTTCTTCAGCTTGGACTTGTCGAGCTTCTGGTAGATGCCGGCCTTGATCTGTCGGCCAAGGAAGGATCCGCTCGGCACCACCAGGTCATAGCCGGTATTGCCGGCCATCAGCTTGGCTTCCAGAGTCTCGTTCGAGTCATAGACGTCGTAGCGCACGGCAATGCCGGTCGCCTTCTGGAAGTCGTCGACGGTGGTCTCGCCGATATAGTCGGACCAGTTGTAGACGTTCAGCTCGCCGCCGGAGCCGGCCGCCGCCTCGGTGGTGGCGGCTTCCTGGGTCGCCGCCGGCTGTTCCGCGGCAGGCTGTTCCGCGGCTGGCGCCGCCTCGGTCGCCGCCGGTGCCGGGGCGGCGGGCTGCTCGGCCGCCGGCTGCTGGGCGGCCTGTTCCTCCGGCTTCTTTTCCTCGCCACAGGCGGTCAACAGCAACGCCGATACAAATGCGACCACGCCGAAACGTGCTGCCTTCACGATTACCTCCAGATTCCAAGTTGTTTTCTGATCTTTTCAGCTCCGGCCCGGATGGGCGCAGGTGAACGTCATGGACTTGCAGTGTTCAGTGTCATCGCCCGGTTGCAGGCTGTCAACAGCGGCGGCAGGCGCGTGTCGACGCGGGGACCGGCCGGTCTGGGGCCTGGTCGAATTAACCTTTCGGGAAGTCAAATCGCATCGACCGCGCGGCGGTGAAGGCGGCCTCGGAAATCTTGGTGTAGCGCATGGCGTCCTGCCGGTACCGGAAATAGGAGGTCGCGATCCGCCGCGTCAGCTCGTCTCCGGTATCGAACAGCTCCTGCATCACCTCGCCCGAGGCCACGCCCAGGGCAGCCAGCACGTCGCGCGGGAATTGCCTGATCTCGACCCCATGCTCGTTGATCAGCGAGGCGAGGGCCGCGGGGCTCCGGCCGTTGAACTCGGCCAGCATCATGTCGTTCTCGGCGGTGCAGCAGGCCGCCACGATCTGCCGCAACTCGTCTGGCAAGGCTTCGAACTTGCCCTTGTTGATCATGCACTGCACGGCTCCGCCGGGCTCCTGGAACCCGGGCCAGTAGTAGAGCTTGGTGATCTTGTAGAAGCCGAGCGACAGGTCGTTGTACGGCCCGACCCATTCCGCGCCGTCGATGACGCCGGATTGCAGACTGGCGAAGATCTCGTTGCTGGGCAGCGGCACGATCGTGACGCCGAGCCGTGCGAGGACCTGCGCGCCGTGCCCGACGGTGCGGAACTTCAACCCCTTGAGGTCGGAGATCCGGTTGATCTCGCGCCGGAACCAGCCGCCCATCTGGGTGCCGGTATTCCCGGCCAGGAACGGCTTGACGTTGAAGGGGGCGTAGAGTTCGTCCCAGAGTTCCTGGCCGCCGCCGAAATAGACCCAGCCGTTGAGCTCGCCCGCCGTCAGGCCCATGGGCACCGAGCAATAGAAGCCGGCCGCCGGCAGGCGGTCGATATGGTAGTTGGAGGCGTCGTGGCCCATCTCCGCCGAGCCTTGCGCGACGGCGTCGAAGCAGCCCGTCGCCGGCACCAATTCGCCCGCCGCGAACACCTTGACGGTCAGACGGCCGTCGGAGGCCTTGGTGATGCGTTCGGCCAGCCGCTCGGCGCCGGTGCCAAGGCCCGGCAATCCCTTGGGCCAGCTCGTCACCATTTTCCATTCCAGCCGCTCCTGGGCGATCGCAGGCTTGGCGACGCCACCGGCGAGCGCGGCGGCGCCGGCCGCCATCCCGGCGCCGGTCAGGAAGTTGCGACGTTTCATCTGGGAAGTCCTCATCTTGCAGGAACTCTCGAGCGACGCGATCGCTCCGAATGAGTCAAACTAGCAGGCCGTGTGCAACTGCAAAAGAGGCCGGCGGGACGGGTCGCGCAGGCGTGATGCGATGCCGGATCAGATCCGCCGCCAGCCCTCCGGCCCATAGCCCTCGAGCGGCTGAAAGCCTGATTTATAGGCCATCTTCCGGCTGTTCTCGACCCAATAGCCGAGATAGACGTAAGGCAGGCTGCGCCGGCGCGCCTCCTCGATCAGCCAGAGCACGACATAGACGCCCAGGCTGAGTTCGCTGCGGTGCGGCTCATAGAAGCTGTAGACCGCCGAAATGCCGTCCTTGTTCCAATCGGTGAGGCAACAGGCAGCGAGGATTCCGTCCGGCCGGCGCAATTCCACCATGCGCGTGTCGACCGGCGAATCCGCCACCATGCTGCTGTAATCCTGCGGCCCCATCCCGACCATCTCGCCATCGGCATGGCGCGCCTCCAGGTATTGCGCGAAGAGCTCGAACTGCTCCTGGGTCGGCACGTTGTCGCGCACCCGCGCGACCAAAGCGGCGTTGCGGCGGGCAATCCGCCGCTGGGTGCGGCTCGGCTCGAACTCGGCGACTGGAATGCGCACCGGCACGCAGGCCTGGCAGCCGGAGCAGGCGGGCCGATAGGCGATGGAATGGCTGCGCCGGAAGCCGGCATGCGACAGCAGCTCGAACAGTTCGGGGGCGTTGCCCCCCGACAGTTCGGTGATCACCTTGCGCTCCATCCGGTCCGGCAGATAGGGGCAGGGAACCTCTGTCGTGACCAGGAACGGTATGGGAAAGCCGCGGCCGAGAACGCTCATGCAGATAAAATACCGCAATTCCAGCCTGTTGATCCAGTGCCGGCTGCCGGGGCGCCGATGCCGGTCCTAGGCCGCGGAATTGCCTGGAATCCGCCGCACGATGACCATGCCGGAGAGGAAGTCGTGGACGCAGCGCCAGCGCGGATTGAACAGCGCCACCGCCAGGGGCAGCAGCGACCAGGACGAGATCGCCCAGAACAGCACCGAGAGCAGCAGGGCCTGGACATTGTCCGGCCGGCCACCGGTCCAGTTGATCGCCTTGAGCCCGAAAACCTGCATGCCGGGCGTGCCGGCGGAAGGCCCGCCTATGGTGAGAACGTCGTAGAGAATCACGAAGGCGATCGAGCCCAGCACCATCGGCAGGGCGATCAGGCCAAAGGACACGACCAAAAGCACGAAAGCGGCCGTCCAGGCGACGCCGAGGACGGTCCCCACGATCAGCATGTCGACAAGAAAGGCCAGCACACGCCGCGCCGCGACGCCTTCATAGAGCTCGGGATGCAGCAGCGGGTCGTGCACCGAGCCGGACTCGTCTCGGCCCAGGCTTTCGAGCTGGATGGCGGGAAGCTTCTGTTCGGCCAAGCCGGGGCCTCGTTCACAAGAAACAGGTCCTGGTCATATTGCGAGAGATGGACGGAAATGCAAGGTACGGCGCGACAAGGAGGGCCCCGCGGCGGGCCGGCCCGTCACTCAGTGCCGGTCTCCGGCTGCGCGGGGGCGGCCTCGGCCGGGGCGGGCTGGGCCGGCTCGTTCGGCACCAGTTCGGCCGGCGGCTCGCTGCGCGGCGCCGGCGTGGCGCTGGCGGGTTTGGGCTCGCGCAGCAGCACGATGCTGATGCGGCGGTTCTGCGGGTCGAGCGGGTTGTCCTTGACGAAAGGATCGGTATCGGCCCGGCCTTCGACGGTTTTCAGCCGGCCGGCATCGATGCCGGATTCCACCAGCACCCGGCGCGAGGCGTTGGCGCGATCGGTCGAGAGTTCCCAATTGGTGTAGTTGGCGTTGCCGGCATAGGGCGTCGCGTCGGTGTGGCCGGAGATCTCGATCTTGTTCGGCAGATCCTTGACGATCTGCGCCACTTTCTGCAGCAACTCGGCGCTCCTCGGGTTCATCGCCGCGCTGCCGGAGGGGAACATCGACACTTTCTCCTGGTCGAGGAGCTGGATGCGGATGCCTTCTTCCGTCTTGTCGATCTTCAGGTTCCTTTCCATGCCCTGCAGGTCGGGCGTTTCGTCGATGACCTTCTTCACCTCGTCCTTGATCTCTTGCAGCTGCTTCTCCTCGGCCTGGGCGACCGTGGCTTCGGCTTCCTGCAAATCGACCGGCTTAGCGCCTTCGCCGGTGGCCGGCTCCGGCTGCGTCGCATCGGTGAGCTCGGGGTCCTCGATGTCGCTCTGCGAGGCGGTGCCGCCGTCCATGGTCTCCATCGGCTGCGCCTGGCCGGAGAGCACGGCGAAGGTGGCGGACGTATTCTGGAAGGCGATGGTCGGACGGAAATACTGGGCGATGCCCTGCTTCTGCTCCTCGGTGACCGCGTTCAGCAGCCAGAGCAGCAGGAAGAACGCCATCATTGCGGTGACGAAATCGGCATAGGCGACCTTCCAGGCGCCGCCATGATGGCCGCCGGAGATCTTCTTGATGCGCTTGATGATGACTGGGCGTTCGTCGGCCACGACCGCGCGCTCCTATCGTATCAGACCGGGGGCAGGGAGCTGACGGCCTGCTCGACTTCGTAGAAGTTCGGCCGCTCGGTCGACAGCAGCACCTTGCGCGCGAACTCCACCGACACCGAAGGCGGGTAGCCTTGCATATGCGCGAGCAGGCCGGCCTTCATGCACTGGTAGTATTTGGCATCGGCGTTGTCGACGGCGGCGATGGCGGAGGCGATCGGGGCGAAGATGCCGTAGGACATCAACACGCCGAAGAAGGTGCCGACCAGGGCGGCGCCGATCAGCCGGCCCAGCACCTCGGGCGGCTCGGTGATAGAGCCCATGGTATGGATGACGCCCAGCACGGCGGCGACGATGCCGAGGGCGGGCATGCCGTCGGCCATGCCGGTCACCGCGTGCGAGGCGCCGTGCAGCTCCGCGTGGTGCGTCTCCAGCTCGGCGTCGATGACGGTCTCGACCTCGTTGGGGTTCTCGGTCCCGAGCGTCATCATGCGCAGGTAGTCGCACAGGAACTCGACCGCGTGATGGTCCTTCTGGAATTTCGGGAACTGCGCGAACAGGGTGCTCTCGTCGGGCTTCTCGACGTGCTGCTCCAGCGCCAGCATGCCTTTGGTCTTGGCCAGCTTAAACAGCTGGTAGAGGACGCTGAGCAGCTCGATGTAGTCCGCCTTCTTGTAGGTCGGGCCTTTGAGGGCGCGCTTCACGCCCTTCAGCGTCTGCTTGATGTTGGCCTTGGTGTTGGCGATAATGAAGGCGCCGAGCGCGGCACCCAGGATGATCACGAACTCCGACGGCTGCCACAGCACGCCGAGATGGCCGCCATGCACGGCGTAAGCGCCGAACACGCAGGCAAACACCACCACGGCGCCGATAATGATAAGCATGCCGAAAGACCAACCAGGACGCTGATTTTCCTGGTTTGGAACATGGCGGGAAGTTAGTTAAAACTTGGTTAGGCGGGGGCCCGGGGCGTTCACCCTTCGGCCGAATGGCTGCTCAGCCGTCGCGTCGGAAACCCTGTCTTATCAAGCATATCGATGATCTCGTCGACATGCTTGGCATTGCGGGTCTCGACCAGGACGTCGACTTCGGCGCGCTTGACCGGCAGATCGACGAACAGCCGGTGGTGGGTGATATCCATGATGTTGCCGCCGGCCTGGCCGATCACCCTGGTCAGGGTCGACATCACGCCGGGCTGGTCGACGATCTCGATGCGCAGGGTCGCCATGCGCCCATCCAGGACCAGGGTCCGCATCAGAATCTGCGACAGCAGGCGGGAATCGATGTTGCCGCCGCCGACGACGATGCCGACCCGGCAGCCCTTGAAGGCGCCGGGATGGCACATGATGGCGGCGAGCGCCGCCGCGCCCGCGCCCTCGGCGACGATACGCTGAGTCTCGACCAGCGCGCCGACCGCGCGCTCCACCGTCATTTCGTCGACCAGCAGCACTTCGCGCACATGCTGCTCGACGATGGCGCGGGTGAGGGCGCCCGGCGACTTCACCGCGATGCCGTCGGCAAGGGTCTGGCCGCCATTCGCCGGCGGGATCTGGTTGATGGCGTGATGCATGGAGGGATAGAGGTCGGATTCGACGCCGTAGATGTCGATGCCGGGCTTCAGCGCCTTGACCGCGGTCGCGATGCCGCTGATCAAGCCGCCGCCACCGATCGGGATCACCAGGTAGTCGAGTTCCGGGTCATCCTCGAGGATCTCCAGACCGATCGTCCCTTGCCCGGCGACGATGTAGGGATCGTCATATGGATGGACGAACACCAGGTTCTCTTTCGCCGCCAGTTCGCGGGCATAGACGGCTGCGGCGTCGATGCTGTCGCCCTTGAGGATCACGCGTGGGCCGAAGCTCGCCGTGCGCTCGATCTTGGTGAAGGGCGTGCCCTCGGGCATGACGATGGTGGCGGGAATGCCGAGCCGCTGCGCGTGATAGGCGACGCCCTGCGCGTGATTGCCCGCCGACATGGCGATGACGCCGCGCTTGGCCTCGTCGGCCGACAGGCTGCGCAGCTTGTAGTAGGACCCGCGGTCCTTGAACGAGCCGGTGAATTGCTGGTTCTCCAGCTTCACCCGCAGCGAGGCCAGGCCAAGCTGCTTGGCAAGGCGCGGCGCGGCGACGAAGGGGGTGCGCACGACGTGGCCCTTGATCGCCTCCGCGGCGCGGCGAATGTCGTCCAGTGTCGGTTTCGCGATTTCGGTCATGGCTGCGTCTTTCTTGCCGGCGGGCGCAATGTCAGCACGTCGCGCGCCGGCTGGTCGAAGGAACGATACACGCCGCCGGCCCAGTCCGACAGCAGATCGTCATAGTGCGGCGAGATTGGATGGCCGGACTGCCCGCCGGCCAGGTTGAAGCGCAACTGGTCGGGGTGGCTCATATCCACGACCATGCGCAGCCCCGGCCCATGGATGTCGGCAAACCCGGTACCGTTGCGGGCGATGGAGCCGCCGCGATTGATCGTGAACTGATCGCCCGGCGCCGGCACCGTCCGGGTCAGCCAGTCGCCGATGGTCGGGACCCGGGCGAACACCGGATGGCGGAACGTCACCGCGTGCGAGGCACCCCACGACCAGCTCTGCCAGTCCGCACCGAAATCCCGGCGCAGCGCGTTCAGCGCTTGGGGAAATGCCATGCGAACGGCGTCGCGGCAATTCTCCCGGCTCGGCGTCTGCGCGTCGTCGCACCAGCGGTCCTGCCGCAGCACCCGGTTGAGGACGTCGGTCTGCCAGAACCACCAGGCATCGAAGGGCTCGGCACCGAGTTCGTCGCCGAGCACGCGCCGCGCCGTGGCGTAGAGCCAGGCGGTGGCGATCAAGGGCTCCGGACGATTGGGATCCATGCGCCCGTTCCAGCCGGACAGGGCGGCGGCGAGATCGAGCGGCAGGGTGGGGGCGACGACCGGCAGATGGGTCCGCACGAAACGATGCAACGGCCCCGAATAGTCGTCGAGCTGGATCGCCTGGAATGCCTCCGGCGTCGCATGCGGCAGCTCCGCCAGCAACTGCCCGATGCGCTCGGCGCGCAACGAGCGGTCGAAGCTTTGACCGAGGAACCGGCGGTAGCGCGGCGGTCGGATGTCGTTGTTGGCGGTCACGATGCGGCCGGATTGCGGGTCATCGATCTGCGGCAAGGCGGCGAAATGGAGGTAGCCGAGCCAGTCGTAATCCGCCAGCCAGCCGGGTGCCGGCAGCAGCGACTGGTTGGCGATGTTGCGGCGGATCGGGACGCGGCCGGCGGCGGCGAAGCCGATATGCCCATCCACGTCGGCATAGACGACGTTCTGTTGCGGCGTGTGGAAGTCGCGGAGCGCCGTCTTGAACACGGCGGCATTGCCGGCGCGGTTCATCGCCAGGAAGGCTTCCGGCGTGCGATCCTTCGCGGCGAACCCGGACCAGGCCAGGGCGAAGACCCGCTGCAGGTAGCGTTCCGGGTCGAGGTCGCTGATGACCGGGCCGTGCCGCGTGGCGCGGACATCGAAGGCGACGTCGACGCCGTTCTTCACCTTGATGACCTCGTGCCGGATCTGCAGCGGCTCCCAGCCTACGGGAGTGAGGTACTTGCCGGGATCGTCCGGAGAGATGCGTTCCTCGAACAGATCCTGCGTGTCGCTATGCGTGGTGGTGAAGCCCCAGGCGACGTGGCCGTTGCTCCCGATCACCAGCAAGGGCAGGCCCGGCGCGGTGGCGCCGGTAAGGACCTTGTCCGGCGTCACGACCCGCGCCATGTACCAGATGACCGGCGTCCCGAAGCCGAGATGCGGGTCATTGGCGAGGAGCGGCGCGCCGCTGGCGCTAAGGCGGCCCCCGACGACCCAGTTGTTGGAGGCGCTGCGGGTAACCCCCTGGCCCGTGATGCCGGCCAGGCTTCCCTCCGTGCGCATCAGAATCTGCAGCAGGTCGGGGTCGACCTTGGCGCGCAGGCCTTCGTTGACGATCTCCTGCCCCGCATTGCCGGAGAGCTGCCAGGCCATGATCCGGCCCCAGAGCAGCGAATCGACCGGGCGCCAGGGCTCGGGCCGATGGTCCAGCAACCAAAACTCCAGCGGCAGCGGCCGGCCGGATTCGGCGAGCAAGGCGTTCACGCCGGCCGCATAGGCTTCCAGCGCCAGCAACAGCTCCGGGCTCGCCGCCGCATATTGCGCCTCCGCCTGCTGTAACAGACCGAGGGTGCGCATCAACTTGTCCGACTTCACCGCGGCTTCGCCGACCACCTCGGACAACCGCCCGGCGCCCAGCCGCCGCATCATCTCCATCTGGAACAGGCGGTCCTGCGCATGGGCATAGCCGAGGGCGAAATAGCCGTCCGTCGGCGTTGCCGCGGTGATGGTCACCACGCCGGCATCGTCGCGGGCGATGGTGGCCGGCGCGGACAAGCCGGGCGATTGCAGATCAACCGTGCCGCTCACCTTCGGCAGCGAGCCGACCAGGAACCAGACCGCGCCACCCAATGCCGCCGCGACCGCTACGACCAGCACGATCGCCACGCCGAGGAGCCAGCGGCGCCGCGGGCGCGCGCTCATGACGGCGGGAAATCCGCCAGGATGCGCGCCCGGTCCGCGTCGAGATCGGGTGCCGCCGGCCGGTCCGGCGCGTCGGGATAGGCGGACATCTTGATCGGCAGGCCCGCCAGCCTGATTCCCGGCAGCGCGTCGTCGCGCAGCGGCACGATCATGTTGCGCGCCACCACCTGCGGATCGGCACAGGCATGGGCGACGTCGTTGATCGGCGCGCAGGGGATGCCGGCGGCACCCAGCACGCCCAGCCAATGTTCGGTTGTGTGATCCTGCAATACCTCCTCAAGGACTGTCTTCAACGCGAGGACGTTGTCGCTGCGCCGCGCATTCTCGGCGAAGCGCGGATCGGCGGCGATGTCCGGCCGCCCTAGGGTCTTGGCCAGGCGGCGGAACAACTCGTCATTGCCGCAGGCGATGACGATGTGGCTGTCCTCCGTGCGGTAGGGCTCGAAGGGCGCGATGGAAGGATGCCGCGCGCCGACCGGCTTCGGCGACTGGCCGGTCGCGTAGTAGCGGATGACGGCGTTCTCGAGCAGCGCGATCTGGCAATCCAGCATGGCGACGTCGATCTGCATGCCCTTGCCGGTGCGCGCGCGGTCGAACAGGGCGGAGGAGATGCCGAGCGCGGTGAACAATCCGGCGCCGAGATCGCCGATCGAGGAGCCGACGCGCGTCGGCGGCCCGCCCTCATGGCCGGTGACGCTCATCAACCCGCCCATCGCCTGGGCGATCACGTCATAGGCCGGCCGGTCGGCATAGGGGCCGGTCTGGCCGAAGCCCGAGGTGGCGGCGTAGATCAGCTGCGGGTACCGCGCCTTCAGCTGGTCCCAGCCAAGGCCCAGGCGTTCCATCGTGCCGGGGCGGAAATTCTCGATCAGCACGTCGGCCTTGGCCAGCAGCCGGTGCAGGATGGCGATGTCTTCCGGCTGCTTCAGGTCTAGGGCGATGGATTCCTTGCCGCGGTTCTGCGCCACGAAATAGCCGGACTTGCCATTGATGAAAGGGCCATAGGCGCGGGAATCGTCACCCTTGCCGGTCTGCTCGACCTTGATCACGCGGGCGCCGAGATCGGCCAGGATCATGGTGCAGAACGGACCGGCGAGAACCCGGGTCAGGTCGATGACGGTGATGCCGGAGAGCGGTCCAGGGGCGGGCATGAGCGGTTGACACTCGCGACGGGGAAGCGGCCCGATTTCATATCGGAATCACGGGGTTGAAGCCAGCCCCCATAGATCGACAAGGCGGGCCGCTTGCGCTAAAACGCGACAAATCCAGGCGATGAAGCGCCACGGTCGGGCCATCCACACACAAGGGTGACGAATGTCCAGGGAATTCGCCGATGTACCGGCCATGTTGCGGGCACTCTCGCCCAGCTATCCCGTTTTCTGCCTGCGCCCGCATATCATCGCCGCCACTGCCAAGCGCTTCCTCGACTTGTTCCCCGGCCGCGTGCTCTATGCGGTGAAATGCAACCCGCACCCGCTCGTTTTGGCTGCACTCTACAAGGCAGGCATCCGGCACTTCGACACCGCATCGCTGCCGGAGATCGCCCAGGTGCGCGAGAGCCTGCCCGACGCCGCCTGCTATTTCATGCACCCGGTAAAGGGGCGCGCGGTCATCGGCACCGCGTCGCGCGTCTACAACATCGACCAATACGTCATCGACCACCCGAAGGAGCTGGAGAAGATCCTCGACGAGACCGATGGCGGCGAGGGGCTGACCATCTTCGTCCGCATCACCACGCCGCCGGCCCAGGGCACCCTCTACCACCTGGCGGCCAAGTTCGGCGCCGGGGTGGAGGAGGCGGCGGCGATGCTGCGCGAGGCCAAGTCGCGCGGTTGCCAGGTGGGCATCGCCTTCCATGTCGGGTCGCAATGCCTCGACCCGGATGCCTATCGGACGGCGATCGACCTCGCGGCGAAAGTCGTCGAGCGGGCGCAGGTCGAGCTGCACGCGCTCGACGTCGGCGGCGGCTTCCCGGCGCAATACCTCGGCACCAACGCGCCGCCGCTCGAGGAGTATATGAGCACGATCGAGGAGGCGGTGAAGGGCATCCATGTGCGTCGGGACTGCGTGCTGATGTGCGAGCCCGGCCGCGCCCTGGTCGCCGCCGGCGCGTCGCTCATCACACAGGTGCAGCTGCGCAAAGAGGACAAGCTCTACATCAATGACGGCATCTATGGCGCGCTCTCCGAGACGGTGCAGGGCGGCATCAAGCTGCCGGCCCGGATGTGGCGGCTCAAGGGCGAACATGCGCGCGAGTACATGGATTTCACCGTCTCCGGTCCGACCTGCGATTCGCTCGACGTGCTGCCGTACAAGATTCCGCTCCCGGTCGACATCGAGGAGGGCGACTGGATCGAGATCGACCGGCTCGGCGCCTATTCCAACGCCAATGCGACGCGGTTCAACGGCTTCTATCCCGAGACCTGGATCACCGTGCATGACGATCCGATCGGCCATGTGAAGTGACAAACCGATGATCACGCCGAGCGAAAAGCACTTCCTGGGCCTGAGCCGCAGCGGCTATCACCGCATCCGCTATTTCGAGTGGGGCGACCCGCGCGCCGCCGCGACGGTGGTCTGCGTACACGGCCTGACCCGCAACGCGCATGATTTCGACCGCCTGGCGGAGCGGCTGGCGCCGCATTATCGCGTCATCGCCGTGGACATCGTCGGGCGCGGCGGCAGCGCCTGGCTGCGCGACCCGGCGGACTATTCCTATGCCCAGTACCAAATGGACATGGCGGCGCTGATCGCGCGCCTGGACGTCGATGCGGTGCATTGGATCGGCACCTCGATGGGCGGATTTCTGGGCATGCTGCTGGCTGGCCAGCCGGGCACCCCGATCCGCTCGCTGGCCGTCAACGATGTGGGGCCGTTCATTCCAAAGGCCGCGTTGCAGCGCATCGCCGACTATGTCGGCCTCGACAACCGTTTCTCCTCGCTCGAGGCCGTAGAACGGCATCTGCGCAAGGTGCATGCGCCGTTCGGGCCGCTGACCGACCGCGACTGGTACGAGATGGCGCGCAACGGCCATCGGCGCCTGCCTGACGGCTCCTACGCGCTCGCCTACGACCCGGCCATCGTCAACAACGTGAAGAAGAACGTCGCCGACGTCGATCTTTGGCCGGTCTGGGAGTGCATCACCTGCCCCGTTCTGACGCTGCGCGGCGCCGAGTCCGATCTGCTCACCGCCGACACCGCCCGGGAGATGACCTTGCGCGGGCCGGGCGCGCGGCTGGTCGAGTTTCCCGGCATCGGTCACGCGCCCGCTTTGATGTCCGGCGATCAGCTCGACCTGGTCGAAGATTGGCTGCGGCAGCAAGCATGATGCGGGTTCCGCGCTTCGTCCCGCGCTTCCCCTGGCTGGGCGGCGATCTTCAGACGTTGCGGAACTACTTGCGTCCGCCGGGCGATGTCCTCGCGCCCTGGCCGGGCGAACGGCTCAGCTTCCCGATGCGGGACGCGACCGGTGACGAGCTGCTGGCCATGCTGCACCGTCCGGCGGAGGATCGCGGCAAGCCGTTGGTGCTCCTGCTGCATGGGCTGACGGGATGCGAGGAGAGCTCCTATGTCCGCGTCACCGCGAGCAACCTTCTCCGTGCCGGCTATCCGGTCCTCCGCCTCAATTGGCGCGGCGCGGGGCCCAGCCAGGGATTGACCAAGGGGTTCTATCATGCCGGGCGCAGCGATGACCTCGCCGCCGCGATCGCCGGCATGGGCAGCGAACTCGCGCGGAACGGCTTGGCCGCGATCGGCTATTCGCTCGGCGCCAACGTGCTGCTGAAATACCTGGCCGAGAAAGGCGGGCTGGCGCATCTGCGGGCGGCGATCGCCGTCTCGCCGCCGATCGATCTGCACGCCGCGCAACAGCGCATCGCCCACCGGCGCAATCGGCGCTATCACGACTATTTGCTCGAGCGGATGCGGGCGGAGCGCGCGCCGGACAGCCCGATCCGGACGATCTTCGACTTCGACAACGCCGTGGTGGCGCCAGCCAACGGCTTCCGGGACGCGCTTGACTACTACGCCCAATGCTCGACCGCGGGACGGTTGACCGCGATCCGCACCCCGACTCTGGTCATCCATGCCAGAGACGATCCCTGGATTCCCTCGGGCTCCTTTCGCTCGGTGGAGTGGAACAAGGCGAAAGCCGTCCGCCTGCTGATGCCCTGGTCGGGCGGGCATGTCGGATTTCACGCCTTCGGCCTGGAACGGCCCTGGCATGACGAGGTGGCGCTGCGGTTCCTGGCGTCGCGATTCTAGACCGCGACCCGTTCGTTCTTCCGTTCGCGCAGGTCCTGCGCGCCCTGCAGGGTGAGTTCCGTCGCATAGTGGCAAGCGGCGAACTGCCCGTTGGAGACTTCCCGCAACGACGGCGCCGCCGTGGCGCAGAGCTCGGTGGCGTAGCGGCAGCGCGTGTGAAAGCGGCAGCCGCTCGGCGGGTTGCTCGGATCCGGCCGTTCGCCCTGGAGCAGGATCGGCCGCAGCGTCGCGTCCGGATCGGGCTCCGGCACCGCCGACATCAGCGCCTCGGTATAGGGGTGCCTCGGCGTGAAATAGACGCTGCGGGTCGGCCCAAGCTCGACGATCTGGCCCAGGTACATGACGGCCACCCGGTCGCAGACATAGGC
>JAEUKU010000208.1 GCA_016794075.1 Rhodospirillaceae bacterium | reverse complement strand
GCCGCCGCCGCGGCCGGCGCGATGGCATCGAAAATGCCGAGCAAAGCGTGCGAGTAGCCTTGCGCGTCGCCGGCGATGAGGTCGGGGTAGTTGAAATCGTCGCCGGTGAACATCAGCACGCCCTGCGGCAGGCGGCGGCGGAAGGCGATCTCCTTGCCGGCGTCGAGCAGCGAGATCTTGATGCCCTCGATCTTCGGCGCATGGGCTTTGATGAGTTGCAGCACCGTCTCGGCGGCAACCGCATCGTCCCGCGCGCCCCAATAGCCGGCCAGCGCCGGGTCGAACATGTCACCCAGCCAATGCAGGATCACCGGCCGCGACGCCTGGCGCAGGATCTCGCCATAGACGTGGAGATAGTCCTCGGGTGAGAGGGCGATCCGCGCCAGCTCGCGGCTCGCCATCAGGATGACGCGGCCGCCCTGGCCCTCGACATAGCCGACCTGCTCGGCATAGGCGGCGATGATGTCGGCAAGCGACCTGGCGCTGCCTGGCGCCAGGTGATCGGTGCCGGCACCGCTGGCCAGATCCGCGCCGGGGATGCCGCGCGCCTCGGCCAGGCTGCGCCGGATCAGTTCCTGCGCATTGCCCCAGTCGAAGCCCATGCCGCGCTGGGATGTATCCATCGCCTCGGCGATGCGGAAGCCGAGACCCCAGAGATGCCGGCGATAGGCCATGGTGGCGTCCCAGTCGATGGCGGCCCGGCTCCACGGATCGCCGCCGGCCAGCGGATCGGCGACGACATGGGCGGCGGCATAGGCGATGCGCGGCCAGGAGCGTCCCGCCGGGGCGGCGATCGCCCGCCCCGACAGTGCGTAGGTGGAAAGCCGGCCGGAGCTGTCGGGGAGGGTGAGGCTGGGCATCGCCGCGATCCTGAAAGTGCCGTTCCGGCGGATGAGTATTTGGATCGTTCCAGTTTTTCAAGTGGAATCTGCGCCCCCTGGGAGTCGACGGACCTGTCGCGGCGCTCGACAGGGCATCTGAGTTTTACACATTGAATCAAAGCGGTAGTTAGAATTCCCTGCCGTCTCATGGTGGCGTCGGGAATTGGTGTGGCGCCCGGTTGACAGAGCTTCACGGGCGAACTAGAACGTTCCAAAAATGTCGTGCCCGAGGGGCGGCACGCGAAGCTGGGAGAGGCGGGTGGCGCAGCGCAAGGCCAAGGAAAAGGTGACGATCATCGAGATAGCCGCCGCGGCGGGCGTCTCGAAGTCGACCGTGTCCCTGGTGCTGAAGGGCAGCGACGCCGTGCATCCGGAGACCCGCGACCGGGTCAACGCCGCGATCCGCGAGCTGGGCTACGTCTACAACCGCGGCGCCGCCAATCTGCGCCAGGCGCGCTCCAACATCGTCGGCATGATCATCAACGATCTCACCAACCCCTTCTTCGCCGAACTGGCGGTCGGGATCGAGCGCAGCTTCCAATCGGCCGGCTACGTACCCTTCATCGCCAACACGGCGGAGAACCCGGTGCGCCAGGCGGAGGTCATCAAGCTGATGCGCGAACAGGGTGTCGCCGGCCTGATCGTCTCGCCCGCGCGCGGCACGCCCTCCGATGCGCTGGACGGGCTGCAGGCGGCCGGCGTGCCGGTGGTGCTGGCGATGCGCCGGCTGCCGGGGGCCCGCATCTCCTCAGTGGTGCCCGACAACCGGCGCGGCGCGCGCCTCGCGGTCGAGCGGCTGGTCGAGCTCGGCCATCGTCGCATCGCCTTCCTCGGCGGCTATGCCGATTCCGTGGTGCGCGGCGAAAGGCTGGAAGGCTTCGGCGCCGCCTTGGCCGATGCCGGGCTGGATCCCGAGCGCGCCCTCAACATCGCCACCGCGCCGACCCGCGACGGCGGCGCCGCGGCGCTGGAAAGCGCCCTGACGCATCGCGAACCGCCGACCGCCGCGCTCTGCTTCAACGACATCGTCGCCTTCGGCGTCTGCCTGGCTTTGCGTCGGCGCGGCCTGCAGCCGGGACCGGATTTTGGCGTCATCGGCTTCGACGACGTGCAGGAGGCGGTGCATGCCGATCCGCCGCTCACCACCATCGCGGTGGACAGCATGGGCCTCGGCGAGCGCGCGGCGCAGATGGTGCTGAAGATGATCGAGGCCGGCAGGCCGATCGTCGAGGAGCATGTCGGCGCCGTGCATCTGGTGATCCGGGAAAGCTGCGGCGGGCCGGCGCGGCAAGGCATGGAAAAGCGGACCAGGGAGAGACGGGCATGAGCCGGACGCGCTTCGGCTGGGGCCTGATCGGCGCCAGCACCATCGCCAGGGAATGGGTGATAGGCGCCATCCGCGCGCAAGCTGGCGCCGAGGTGGCGGCGGTGATGAGCTCCAGCGCCGCGCGCGCGGCGGACTATGCCAAGGCCAACGGCATTCCCAAGGCCTATGATACGCTGGACGCGCTGCTGGCCGATCCCAAGGTCGACGCGGTCTATATCTCGACCACCAACGAGCTGCACAAGGAACAGACCCTGGCCGCGGCCGCCGCCGGCAAGCATGTGCTGTGCGAGAAGCCGCTGGCGCTCAGCGTCGCCGATGCGCGGCAGATGGTGGAAGGCTGCCGCAATGCCGGGGTGGTGCTCGGCACCAATCATCACCTGCGCAACGCCGCCAGCCACCGCGCCATGCGCGCGGCGATCAAGGCCGGGCGCATTGGCACGCCGCTCGCGGCGCGCGTGTTCCACGCGGTGTATCTGCCGCCGCATCTGCAGGGCTGGCGCATCACCAGGCCGGAAGCGGGCGGCGGCGTCATCCTCGACATCACCGTGCATGACGTCGACACGCTGCGCTTTGTCCTGGACGACGATCCGGTCGAGGTGACGGCGCTGGCGCAATCCGGCGGCATGGCGGCTGCGGGCCTCGAAGACGCGGCGATGGCCGTGTTCCGCTTCGGCTCCGGCCTGATCGCCCAGACCCATGACGGTTTCACGACCAAATACGCCGGCACCGGGATCGAGATCCACGGCACCGAAGGCTCGCTCATCGGCCGCGACGTGATGACCCAGCGCCCGATCGGCAGCGTCTCCCTGCGTCATGAGACGGGCGAGGAGGCCTTGCCGCTGGCGCAGGAGAATCTCTACGAGCGCGCACTGCGCGCCTTTCACGCGGCGATGCGCGGCGAGGGCCACCCGGCGGCGACCGGCGAGGACGGCGTGTGGTCGCTGGCGGCCGGCGTGGCGGCGCTCCAATCGGCGAAAAGCGGCCGCGTGGTGAAGATCGATCCAGGTTTGTGAGGGTTGCGGAACATGGTGAAGGTGGTTTCGGCCGAGGATGCGGCAAAGCTGATCGAGGACGGGATGGTGGTCTCCATCTCCTCCTCCAGCGGCCTTGGCTGCCCGGATGCGGTGCTGGCGGCGATCGGGGCGCGGTTCGCGGCGACCGGGCATCCGCGCGAGATCACCACCTTGCACCCGATCGCGGCCGGCGACATGTACGGCATCAAGGGCATCGACCATTTGGCGCAGAAGGGGCTCCTGAAGAAGACGCTTTGCGGCTCCTATCCCTCCGGTCCGTCCTCGGCCGAGCCGCCGAGAATCTGGCAGATGATCGGCGCCAACGAGATCGCCGCCTATAACATCCCCTCCGGCATCCTGTTCGACATGCACCGCGAGGCGGCGGCGAAAAGGCCGGGCACCTTGACCAAGGTCGGCCTCGACACCTTCGTCGACCCGGAGCGCGAGGGCTGCGCCATGAATGCGCGCGCCGCCGCCGAGCCGATCGTGCGCAAGGTCGAGTTCGACGGCGATACCTGGCTCTATTTCCCGGCCATCGTGCCGCAGCTCTCCATCATCCGCGCTACTACCGCAGACGAGCGCGGGAATCTTACTTTCGAACACGAGGGCGCTTTCCTCGGCGCGCTGGAACAGGCGATGGCGGCGCGCAACAATGGCGGCATCGTCATCGCCCAGGTGAAGCGCCTGGCGCAGGCCGGCACGCACAAGCCGCAGGACGTGCGCGTGCCCGGCATCCTCATCGACTATGTCGTGGTGGCGCCGGACCAGTTGCAGACCACGCAGACGCCGTACGATCCGGCGATCTCGGGCGAGGTGTTCCGGCCGCTTTCCTCCTTCACGATCCCCGAGTTCAACCTGCAGAAGGCGATCGCGCGGCGCGTGGCGCTCGAATTGAAGGCCGGCATGGCGGTCAATATCGGCTTCGGCATCTCCGCCAACGTGCCGCGCATCCTGCTGGAAGAGGGCCAGCACGGCGCCGTGACCTGGGTGATCGAGCAGGGCGCCGTCGGCGGCGTGCCGCTGCTGGACTTCGCCTTCGGCTGCTCGTCCAACGCCGAATCGATCATGCCCTCGCCGCACCAGTTCACCTATTTCCAGGCCGGCGGCTTCGACGCTTCGCTGCTCTCCTTCCTGCAGATCGACCGGGCGGGCTCGGTCAATGTCTCCAAGCTCTCGGCCCGGCCGCATGTGACGGCGGGGGCGGGCGGCTTCGTCGACATCACCGCGCGGGCGCAGAAGATCGTCTTCTCCGGCCCGCTGGTGGCCGGCGCCGACGTGCGCATCGAGGATGGCAAGGTGCATGTCGTGAAGGAAGGCAAGGTCAAGAAGCTGGTGCCCGAGGTCGAGCACGTCTCCTTCTCCGGCCGGCGCGCGCAGGAGCAGGGGCAGGAGATCACCTATGTGACCGAGCGCTGCGTGCTCAACCTCGCCAAGGACGGCGTGACGGTGACCGAGATTGCGCCCGGCATCGACCTGCAGCGCGACGTGCTGGCGCAGGCGGGCTTCGAATTGAAGGTGGCGGGCAACCTCCAGGTCATGCCGGCGGCCTTGTTCAAGCCGGGGAAGCTCGGCCTCACCCTCAACGGCGCGGCGCGCATCGAGAATGGTCATGGCTGAGGAACTGCCCCAGGATCTCATAGACCCGCGCATCCGGCTGGATTTCGACGGTGCGCTCGCCATCGTCACGCTCGACCGGGCGGAGAAGCTGAACGCGCTCGACCAGGCCATGCTGGTGGGCCTGGAGGACGCCTTCGACCGCGTCGAGGATGCGAAGGACGCGCGGGTGATGCTGCTCTGCGGCGCAGGCAAGGCGTTCTGCGCCGGCGGCGACATCGCGGCCTGGGCTGCCTTGTCGCCGCTCGACTTCGCCCATGGCTGGGTGAAGCAGGGCCATCGGACTTTCGACCGGCTGGCACGGCTGCGCCTGCCGACCATCGCGGTTCTCTCCGGCCATGCCTTTGGCGGCGGCCTCGAACTGGCCGGCGCCTGCGATTTCCGCGTCGCCGATAATGGCATCAAGCTCGGCCTGCCGGAAACCGGGCTCGGCATGGTGCCGGGCTGGTCGGGGACGCAGCGCCTGGTGCGCCGGTTCGGCGCCCAGCTCATCCGCCGCCTGTCGCTGGGCGGCGAGATGCTGGGCGCGGAGGCGGCGCTGGAAGTGGGGCTGGTCGACCGCGTGGTCGCGCCCGGGCTCGGCCTCGCCGCGGCGCGCGAGATGGCGCAGGCTGTCGCCGCGCGCGGCCCGGCGGCGGTGCAGGCGGCGAAGCTGATGATCAACGCGGCCGAAGGCGAGGAGGTGTCGGCGCCGGTCGAGATCCTGGCCAGCGCCATGATCGCCGCCACGGCCGATCTCAGGGAAGGCGTCGCCGCCTTCCGCGAGAAGCGCAAGCCCGGTTTCGAGGGACGCTGAGCATGATCGCTGGGCAAATCCTGACCGCGGATGGGGTCGTTTCTCATCGCAGGAATGTGTCTTGCGCGCCAGGAAAGCAGGTCGGCCGATTCCAGCGAAAGCGGGCCAAGCGAGGGCTTTGCACAGCCGCCTTCGGACGGCTACCGTCAATCAGGGTCCGGCCGGAAAGTTTCGTACCCGGTCCGACACGGAGAAGATGCGCGACCGGCCGCGACGGTCCGGTGGCGTTCCCGGAACGCAGGAGCGTGTTGCGGGCAACCGGATGGAACGCAATGAACCATCCAAATTATGCTGACAGTGGGAGGATTTCATGAACCTGAAGAAATTGCTGGCGGGCTCGGCGCTCGTCACCGGTCTCGCCCTGTTCTCGGCCGCGGCGGTGGCGGAAGAGTCGGTCGAGGTCCTGCATTGGTGGACTTCGGGCGGCGAGGCGGCCGCGCTCAACGTGCTGAAGCAGAATCTCGAGAAGGAAGGCGTCACCTGGCAGGACATGCCGGTCGCCGGCGGCGGCGGCGAGCAGGCGATGACCGCGGTGCGCGCGCGGGTGACCGCCGGCAACCCGCCGACCGCGGTGCAGATGCTGGGCTTCGACATCACCGACTGGGCGAAGCAGGGCGTGGTCGCCGACCTCAACGACCTCGCCGCCAAGGAAGGCTGGGACAAGGTGGTGCCGGCAGCCCTGCAAGCGTTCTCCAAGTATGACGGCAAGTGGGTGGCCGCTCCGGTTAACGTCCACTCGACCAACTGGGTGTGGGCGAACAAGAAGGTGTTCGACGATCTCGGCATCGCCCAGCCGACCACCTGGGACGAGTTGATCGCGGCGCTCGACAAGATCAAGGCGGCCGGCCTCACCGCGGTCGCCCATGGCGGCCAGCCCTGGCAGGAAGCCACCATCTTCGATGCAGTGGTGATGTCGACCGGCGGGCCGGACTTCTACAAGAAGGCCTTCATCGACCTCGATCCGGCGGCGCTCAACTCGCCGACCATGGTCGAGGCCTTCGACCGCATGGCCAAGCTCCGCTCCTATGTCGACGACAACTTCTCCGGCCGCGACTGGAACCTGGCTTCGGCCATGGTTATCGAGGGCAAGGCCGGCGTGCAGTTCATGGGCGATTGGGCGAAGGGCGAATTCCTGAACGCCGGCAAGGTGCCGGGCCAGGACTTCCTCTGCTTCCGCTTCCCCGGCACCCAGGGCACCGTCACCTTCAACTCCGACCAGTTCGTCATGTTCAAGGTCGGCGACGACCGCAAAGCGGCGCAGGAGAAGCTGGCCAGCGCAATCATGGCGCCGGCCTTCCAGGTCGCCTTCAACAAGGTGAAGGGCTCGGTTCCGGCCCGCACCGACGTCGACGGCTCGGATCTCGACGCCTGCGGCCAGCAGGGCATGAAGGACCTCGCCGAGGCGAGCGAGAAGGGCACCCTGTTCGGCTCCATGGCGCATGGCCATGCGGCGCCGGCGGCGGTGAAGGTCGCGACCTATGACGTGATTACCGCCCATTTCAACGGCGAGATGGATTCGAAGACCGCGGCCGAGGAACTGGCCAAGGCCGTCGCAGCAGCGCAGTAGCAAGAACCGGCACGGGGTGGGTCACCGACCCGCCCCGCAGCCGGCGCAATTCCTCGGGAGGACGTGATGAGCCTGTCCCAGGCAGCGCAACCTGCGGCGCTGCGCAAGACATCGGAGTTGACGGAGCGGCTGCAGCGGGCCCTGCCGAAGCTCGTCCTGGCGCCGAGCTTCGCCGTCATCCTGGTCGGCGTCTACGGCTTCATCCTGTTCACCGGGCTGCTCTCTTTCACCGATTCCAAGATCCTGCCCAGCTTCAACCTCGTCGGCTGGGACAACTACGCGAAGCTGTGGGGCTTCCGCAACTGGATCACGGCGCTGCAGAACCTCGCCATCTTCGGCTCGCTCTACATCCTCATCTGCTCGGCGCTCGGTTTGTTCCTCGCCATCCTAATCGACCAGAAGATCCGCATCGAGGGCATCCTGCGGCCGATCTATCTCTATCCGATGGCCTTGTCCTTCATCGTCACCGGCACGGCATGGAAATGGTTCCTCGATCCCGGTATCGGCCTCGAGCACACCATGCATGTCTGGGGCTGGGAGAGCTTCAGCTTCACCTGGATCAAGGACGGCAAGATGGCGGTCTATTGCATCGTCATCGCCGCGATCTGGCAGTCCTCCGGCTTCGTCATGGCGATGTTCCTCGCCGGCCTGCGCGGGATCGACAACGAGATCATCAAGGCGGCGCAGATCGACGGCGCCTCCAACTTCAACCTCTATCGCCGCATCATCATCCCGATCCTGCGGCCCGCCTTCCTCTCCGTCTTCGTCGTGCTGGCGCACCTCGCCATCAAGTCCTACGACCTGGTCATCGCGCTGACCAATGGCGGTCCCGGACGGGCGACCGAGATGCCGGCCACCTTCATGTATTCCTACACCTTCACCCGCAACGAGATGGGGATCGGTGCCGCCTCCGCCGTCATCATGCTGATGATGATCGCCAGCGTCATCGTGCCCTATCTCTACAGCGAATTGCGGGGAGGGAGGCGCTGATGTCGCAGGCCACGCCGGAAACCGCCGTGCGCACGTCCCTGCTGGTGCGCGCACTCATCTACGCCGTGCTGCTCATCTTCGCGGTCTATTACCTGCTGCCGCTGTTCGTCATGCTGGTCAATTCGGTGAAGCCGCTGGACGAGATCCGCCAGGGCAACATGCTGGCCCTGCCGCAGGTCTTCACCCTCGACCCCTGGCGCAGCGCCTGGTCCACCGCGCAGATCGGCGTGCAGCCGACCGGCCTCAGGCCCTATTTCATCAATTCCGTGCTGATGGTCATCCCAGCCGTCGCCATCTCGACCCTGCTCGGCGCGATGAACGGCTACGTGCTGACCAAGTGGCGCTTTCGCGGGGACGGCATCGTCTTCGGCCTGCTGCTCTTCGCCTGCTTCATCCCGTTCCAGATCGTGCTCATTCCCATGGCGCGCATCCTGGGCCTGCTCGGCCTCGCCGGGTCGACGCCGGGGCTGGTGCTGGTGCATGTGATCTACGGGCTCGGCTTCACCACGCTCTTCTTTCGCAACTACTACGACGCCTTTCCGACCGAGCTGATCCGCGCGGCGCAGATCGACGGTGCCGGCTTCTTCCGCATCTTCTGGCGCATCCTGCTGCCGAGCTCGGGGCCGATCATCGTGGTGACAGTGATCTGGCAGTTCACCAACATCTGGAACGACTTCCTGTTCGGCGCCTCCTTCGCCGACGTGGATTCGCAACCCGTGACCATCGCGCTCAACAACCTCGTCTCGTCCTCGACGGGGGTGAAGGAATACAACGTGCATTTCGCCGGCGCGGTGCTCGCGGCGCTGCCGACGCTGATCGTCTACATCGTCTCCGGGCGATACTTCGTGCGCGGCCTGATGGCCGGCGCAGTCAAGGGTTGAGGGGAAAGGGTAGGGAGGGCCACATGGCGTTTCTCGAGATCAACAACCTCCACAAGCGCTTCGGCGCCGTCGACGTGCTGAAGGGCATCAACCTTCAGGTCGACGAAGGCGGGTTCCTGGTTCTGGTCGGGCCGTCGGGCTGCGGCAAGTCGACCCTGCTCAACACCATCGCCGGGCTGGAGACGATCAGCGAGGGCGAGATCCGCATCAACGGCCGGGCGGTCAACGATCTGCATCCGTCGCAGCGCGACATCGCCATGGTGTTCCAGTCCTACGCCCTCTATCCCAACATGAGCGTCGGGCAGAACATCGCCTTCGGCATGGAAATGCGCGGCGTGCCGAAGGCCGAGCGCGACAAGGCGGTGGCAGAGGTGGCCAAGACCCTGCAGATCAGCCATTTGCTCGACCGCAAGCCGAGCCAGCTCTCGGGCGGCCAGCGCCAGCGCGTCGCCATGGGCCGGGCCCTGGTGCGCAACCCGCAGGTGTTCCTGTTCGACGAGCCGCTTTCGAACCTCGACGCCAAATTGCGCGTCGACATGCGCACCGAGATCAAGCGCCTGCACCAGTCGATGAAGACCACCATCGTCTATGTGACGCACGACCAGATCGAGGCGATGACGCTCGCCACCAAGATCGCGGTGCTGAAGGACGGGCTGCTTCAGCAATTCGGTACCCCGCACGAGATCTACAACAATCCCGCCAACCTCTTCGTCGCCGATTTCATGGGCTCGCCGGCGATGAATTTGATCCCGGCGAAGATCGAGGCCAACGGCGCGGGCTGCGCCGTGGTCCTGGCGCGCGACGGCAACCCGCCGCTGCACCTGCGGGCGGCGAACGAAGCCTTGCGCGCCCATGCGGGGCAGGAGGTGATCTTCGGCCTCAGGCCCGAGGCGATTACCGACGAGAGCGGCGCCGACCGCATGGCGGGCGGCGTGGTGAAGGCCGATTGCCAGGTCGAGGTGGTGGAGCCGGCCGGCGCCGACACCTATGTGGTGACGCGGCTCGGCGGGCGAGAGGTGATCGGCCGCATGCGCTCCGACATGCAGGTGGCGCCGCACAGCACGGTGCCCTTCGCCTTCAACATGGACAAGGCGGTGTTCTTCGACCCGAAGAGCGAGCGCCGCATCGCCTGAGGTCGATCAACCGGTTCATGAATTCATCGCCTGACATCGTCATCATCGGCTCCGGCATGGGCGGGGCCACGATTGCGGCCGGCCTGGCCGGCAGCGGCGCCCGGATCCTCGTCCTGGAGCGCGGCTTGCGCATCTCCGACACGCCGGAGACGCGCGACGCGCGGGCGATCTTCCAGCGCGGCCATTTCCGCAGCAAGGAACATTGGTATGACCAGCACGGCAAGCCGTTCAGCCCGGGCAATTACTATTTCGTCGGCGGCAACACCAAGCTCTACGGTGCGGTGCTGATCCGCTACCGGCGCGAGGATTTCGCCGAGTTAGAGCACGACGGCGGGGTCTCGCCGGCCTGGCCCTTTCCCTATGAGGAGCTGGAGCCCTGGTACGGCAAGGCGGAGGCGCTCTACCAGGTGCGCGGCGCGCTTGGCGAGGATCCGACCGAGCCGGCGCATTCGACGCGCTTTCCATTTCCCGCCGTGCCCGACGAGGCGCCGATTGCCCGCGCCCGCGCCGAACTGAAGGCCCAGGGCCTCCACCCCTTCTCGCTGCCGCTCGGAATCGACCATGAGGCCTGGCTGCGCCGGGCCAAGACGACCTGGGACGCTTACCCGGATTGCTTCGCCGGCAAGATGGATGCGGAGACCTGCGGCCTCGCTGCCGCGCTTGAGGACCCGAACATCACGCTGGAGGACGGCGCCGGCGTCATGCGGCTGGAGACCGAGGCGACCGGCAGGCGCATCGCGGCGGTGCGCTACCGTCGCAACGGCATCGAGCACCGCGTGACGCCGAAGCTGGTGATCCTGTCGGCGGGCGCGGTCATGTCCGCGGTAATGCTGCTGCGCTCGACCGACGGCAAGAACCCGAAGGGCCTGGCCAACCGATCCGACCAGGTCGGCCGCCATTTCATGAACCACAACACCAGCGCGGTGCTGGCGATCGACCCGCGCCGGCGCAACGATTGCGTCTACCAGAAGACCATCGGCTTCAACGATTTCTACCTGGGCGACGGCAATGGCGGGAAGCCGCTGGGGAATGTGCAGCTGCTCGGTCGGGTCACCGGGCCGATCCTGAAGGCCAACATCAGATGGGCGCCGGAATGGGCGCTCTCCATCATGAGCGGCCACGCCATCGACTGGTACGGGATGAGCGAGGATCTGCCGAACCCCGACAGCCGCGTGCGGGTGAACGGGTCCAGCGTCATCCTCGACTGGCAGCGCTCTAATCTGGCGCCGCACACCAGGCTGGTCGCGAAGATGAAGGAGATCTTCCGCGCCGCCGGCTATCCGATCGTGCTGAGCCGTGCCTTCGACCGCAAGGTGGTGTCGCATCAATGCGGCACGGTGCGCATGGGCAATGATCCAGCGCAGGCGGCGCTCGATCCCTATTGCCGGGCCTATGACCATGACAACCTGTTCGTCGTTGATGCCGGATTTCT
>JAEUKU010000172.1 GCA_016794075.1 Rhodospirillaceae bacterium | reverse complement strand
GGCGGCGGCGGCGCCACGCGCTTTCGCATCGTGCCGATGTCCGACGTCGCGGCCAAGTTCTGGCAAAGACGGCTGATCATCGCGGTCGGCGTGCTGGCCTTCGCCTGGGTGACCCTCGGCCTGCTGCGGACGCTCGGCGTCTCGCCGGCCGGATTGAAGATCCTTTCCTATCTCGCCGCCACCTTCCTGCTGGGTCTCGGCCTCGAAGTCATCTGGCGCCGCCCGCCGCCCGAGCCGATGGCCGAGCTGAAGCCGAGCCGGATCGGGCGCCGCGGCAAGTCGGTGATCGCCACCGCCCTGCTGCTGCTGCTGTGGATCGGCTGGGCCCTGCACCTGATGCCGGGCTTCTGGCTCCTGCTCGTCGTCACCGCGCTGCCGCTGCTGCTGTCGATCACCCGGCGCTCGGTGACGCACCTGTTGCGCCCGGTCGAGGGCGCGGCGTCGGATGCCGGCGCGCCGATCCTGGCCGCGGTGGCGCTGGAGCGCGGGTTGCGCGCGGCGCTAATCATCGGCGCGGCGCTGTTCCTGGCCTATGTCTGGCAGATCGACCTCATCGAGCTGACGGCGCGCGACACCGTGGCGACCAGGCTGGTCCGCGGGGCCTTGAGTGCGATCGTCATCGTGCTGATCGCCGATTTTGCCTGGCGCCTGGCCGGCGCCCTGATCGACCGCAAGATCGCCGATGCCGCGGCGGTGAGCCAGCTCGACAGCGACGAGGCGCGCCGGCGCGCCCGGTTGCGCACGCTGCTGCCGATCCTGCGCAACGTGCTGATGGTGGTGGTCATGGCGGTGGCGGCGATGATGGTGCTCTCGGCGCTGGGCGTCGAGATCGGCCCCCTGATCGCCGGCGCCGGCGTGGTCGGCGTCGCCGTCGGCTTCGGCGCGCAGACCCTGGTCAAGGACGTGATCAGCGGCGTGTTCTACCTGCTCGACGACGCCTTCCGGGTCGGCGAATACATCCAGAGCGGCAGCTACAAGGGCACCGTCGAATCGTTCTCGCTGCGCTCGGTCAAGCTGCGGCACCATCGCGGCCCGCTCTATACCGTGCCGTTCGGCGAGCTGGGCGCGGTGCAGAACATGAGCCGCGACTGGGTCATCGACAAGATGATGATCGGCATCACCTATGACAGCGACATCGACAAGGCCAAGAAGATCATCAAGCAGATCGGCAAGGAATTGGCGGCGGACCCGGAATTCGCGCCGCACATCATAGAGCCGCTGAAAATGCAGGGCGTCGAGCAGTTCGGCGAATACGCGATCCAGATTCGCATGAAGATGATGACCAAGCCCAACGAGCAGTTCACCATCCGGCGCAAGGCCTATGCGATGATCAAGAAGGCCTTCGACGTCAACGGGATCCACTTCGCGGTCCCGACCGTCTCGGTGTCGCATGGCGAGGAGGGCGTTGCCGCGGCCGCGCGCCAGGCCATGGAAATGCGCAAGCCGCCAGCGGAGGAGGGAGCGTAGCTATATTCTGGTCGCGAATCACCCTTGGTAATTCGCCACGTAATCCGCCTCGTCGATCTCGATCACCGTCGCCGTCTTGCGCCCCGCCGCCGCGCGCAACAGATCCGGCAGGTCCGCCGGGTCCTTCAGCCGCACCGCCTCGCAGCCGAAGCCCTTGGCCAGCAGCTGGAAGTCCGGCGTCCAGATGTCGACGCCGATGGGGTGGATCTGCTTCGAGATCATGTAGTTCTTGATCTCGCCATAGCCGCTGTTGTTCCACAGCAGGACGATGACGGGCGCTTCGATCTCGCGCGCCGAGGCCAGTTCCTGGATGGTGAATTGCAGGCCGCCGTCGCCGATGATGCAGACCACCGGGCGATCGGGTGCCGCCAGCTGTGCGCCCACCGCCGCCGGCAGCGCGTAGCCCAGCGTGCCGTAGCCGGTCGAGGAGGTGAAATAGCAGCGCGGCGCGGACGACGGATAGTAGATCGAGGCGGCATAGACCGGCTGCGTCGAATCGCCGACCAGGATCGCGCCCGGCAAGGCGTCGCGCGTCGTCTCCAGCAGATGCAGGCAGGCCCGATAGACCGGGCTCAGATCCGCGATCATCTTGTCGCGCGTCGCCGCGGCGCGGCCGGCGCCGTCGCGGCGATGCGCGGCGAGGAGGAGCGGCACCAAGGCGGCGCAGGCTTCGGAGGCTTCCGCGATGATCGGCAGATCGACCAGGCGCGAGCGGGCGATCTGCTCGGCGTCGATGTCGATACGGATGCTCTGGCCGAGGAACCGTCCGCCGCCCAGCTCCAGCCAGTCGTAATCGGTCGGGCCCAATTCGGTGCCGATGGCGAGGATGACGTCGGCCTCCTCGATCAGCCTGATGCAGGGCGGCATCGAGGGATTGGCCGGCACCGCCAGCGGATGGTCGGGCGGCAGCAGGCCGCGCCCGTTCACGGTCATCAGCGCGGGCGCGTCCAGTTTCTCCGCCAGTTCGCGGATGAAGGGGCCGGCATCCTGCGCGCCGCCGCCCAGCAGCAGCAGCGGCATCTTGGCCCGGTTGAGCATATCC
>JAEUKU010000165.1 GCA_016794075.1 Rhodospirillaceae bacterium | reverse complement strand
GCGTCGGCGGCGCGGCCTGAGAGAGAATCCCGACGGGGATGGGCAAGCACCAGCAATACCTTCACGTTCCAGTCTCCCGGCCATCTTGCATGCCGCACTGTATCTGGCCCGCCGGTCGCCGCAACGTGGCAGATTTCCCATTGACAAGTCCGGGCCCGCCGGGTCGTTTACCGGCGCTCCCGTTCCCCTTCCCGAGGCTGCAGACGATGATTCCCCGCTATTCCCGCCCCGAAATGACCCGGATCTGGGAGCCGGAGAACCGCTTCCGCATCTGGTTCGAGATCGAGGCCCATGCCTGCGACGCGCAGGCCGAGCTGGGCGTGATCCCCAAGGAGGCGGCCAAGGAGGTCTGGGCCAAGGGCAAGTGGGAGATCGCCCGCATCGACGAGATCGAGCGCGAGACCAAGCACGACGTCATCGCCTTCCTCACCAACCTCGCCGAACATGTCGGTCCCGCCGCGCGCTTCGTGCACCAGGGCATGACCTCCTCCGACGTGCTCGACACCTGCCTGGCCGTGCAGATGAAGCAGGCGGCCGACATTCTCCTGACGGACCTCGACAAGGTGCTCGCGGCGCTGAAGAAGCGCGCGCTCGAGCACAAGATGACGCCGACCATCGGCCGCAGCCACGGCATCCATGCCGAGCCGACCACCTTCGGCCTGAAGCTCGCCGGCCATTACGCCGCCTTCGACCGGGCGAAAAAGCGCCTGCTGGCGGCGCGCGACGAGATCGCCACCTGCGCCATTTCCGGCGCGGTCGGCACCTTCGCCAACATCGATCCGCGGGTCGAGGCGCATGTCGCTGCCAAGCTGGGCTTGAAGATCGAGCCGGTCTCGACCCAGATCATCCCGCGCGACCGCCACGCGATGTTCTTCGCGGTCCTCGGTGTCATCGCGTCCTCGATCGAGAACCTGGCCATCGAGATCCGCCACTTGCAGCGCTCCGAGGTGCGCGAGGCGGAGGAGTATTTCTCGCCGGGCCAGAAGGGCTCCTCGGCCATGCCGCACAAGCGCAATCCGGTGCTGACCGAGAACCTCACCGGCTTGGCGCGCATCGTCCGCGCCGCAGTCAACCCGGCGCTGGAGAACGTGGCGCTGTGGCATGAGCGCGATATCTCCCATTCGGCGGTCGAGCGCGTGTTCGGGCCCGACGCCACCATCGCGCTCGATTTCGCGCTGAACCGCCTGGCCGGTGTGGTCGACAAGCTGATCGTCTATCCGGAGGCGATGAAGCGGAACCTCGACACCTATGGCGGGCTGGTGCATTCGCAGCGCGTGCTGCTGGCGCTGACCCAGGCCGGCGTGGCGCGCGAGGAGTCCTACCAGCTGGTCCAGCGCAACGCGATGAAGGTCTGGCTCGAGGGCAAGGACTTCCTGACCGAACTCAAATCCGATCCCGAGGTGACCGCGCGCCTGAAGCCGGCACAGATCGAGGAGTGCTTCGATCTCGGCTATCATACGAAGCATGTCGACACCGTCTTCGCCCGGGTCTTCGGCTAGCGCCGCGATCACCATCGCCGAGGCCTTCGCCTATTGCCGGACGCATCCGGTCGAGGGCGTCGATCTGGAGCGCTTTCTCGGCATCTTCGTCAGCACGCCCGCCTGCATCGTCGACGCGCGGGAATATGGCCTGCTCGGCATCGTCATGGACCGGCTCGCGACCAGCGACGGCGCCAAGCCGTTCGAATGGATCGGCGGACCGACCTCGCGGATCTCGCCCGCTGTGGCGCCGGCGCTGATCGAGCAGGTCATGGCCACCGCCCGCGGCCTCGCCTTGACCGCCATCGACCTCACGCTTCACGGGCACTGGGCGACGGCGCGCGCCGAATTGACGGCGGCGGGCGCGGAAGCCCGTTATGTGGATATAGAGATGACGCGGCCGGAAGGAGCGCGTCGCGTGGCAATGCCGCTGCCCGCGGGCTGGCGCTGGGAGCCTGTGGTGCCCGCGCGTGAGGCCGCATATTACGACCTGCTGCGACGCAGCCTCGGTCCGATGCCGGGCGTCTACATCCCGCCGGAAGCGGAGGCGATCGCCTCCATGCGGACAACTGCGGACGGGACGCGCGTGCTCCTCGACCAAACGGGCCGGGCGCGGGCGGTTCTACGCTGCAAGCTCGAGAAGCGCTACATCCACCTGCTGGCGCGCTGCCCGGAGATGAAGGGCAGGGGGCTCGGAGCGCTCTGCCTCGACGAAGCTGCCCGCCTGATGGGCCCCGGCCCGCTGCATCTCAGCGTGGTGAAGCAGAACCGGGTTGCACACGCCTTCTATCTGCGCAACGGTTTCGTGCCGACCGGGGAGGTCGAGACCTGGCAGCTGCGGATCATGCGATGAACGACTGGACGCACCAGGCGGCGGGCGTCATCGGCAAGGCCGAGCTGAAGGAGCTTTCCCGCCGCGCCGACGCGCCGGGCCTGCTGCAGCTGGCGGCGCATGTCTCGATCCTCGGCGCGACCGGCGCCGCCATCGCCAACGGGGTGGGGACCTGGCTGGTCTGGCCGGCCATGATGGCGCATGGCGTCGCCTTGGTGTTCCTGTTCGCGCCTTTGCACGAGACCATCCATCGCACGGCGTTCCGCAGCCGCTGGCTGAACGATGTGCTCGCTTTCGTCATCGGCGTGCTGCTGGTGCTGCCGCGCGAGTATTTCCGCGCCTTCCATTTCGCCCATCACCGCTTCACCCAGGATGCCGCCAATGACCCCGAACTGGCGGCGCCCAAGCCGGCGAATGCGGCGCAGTTCCTGTGGCATGCCAGCGGCGCGCCGTACTGGATCGCCGGCTTCCGGGGCCTCCTCAGCCGGGCCGCCGGCCGATTGCCGGAGCCGTTCTACGCGACCGAGCGTGTGCGGCGCGGCGTTACCCTGGAATCGCGTGTCGTGCTGGCGATCTATGCGGCGGCCGCGCTGCTTTCGGTCGCGGCGGGCAGTACATTTCTACTGTGGTATTGGGTGATTCCGGCGCTACTGGGCCAGCCGATGCTGCGCCTCTATCTGCTGGCCGAGCATTCGGGCTGCCCGCGCAGCGGCGACATGCTGGAGAATTCGCGCACCACCTACACCAATGCGCTGGTGCGGATGCTGGCCTGGAACATGCCGTTCCACGCCGAGCATCACGCCTGGCCCTCGGTGCCCTTCCACGCCTTGCCGCAGGCGAACGCGCTGATCGCCGCGCGCCTGCGAACAACGGCGCCGGGCTATGCCGCGGCGTTGCGGGAAATCTGGAGCAGGTTGCGCGACGGAAAGAGCCTTTAGCCGGCTCGACAGGGACGCACGTACCCCGGTCGTCAGCCCAGCCGTGCCGGCGTGACGGATGGAGATGTCTGGCCGCCGCAGCGACGAAGGAAATCCGCCTAGGCTTCCGCGCGGATCTGATCGTGGGCGATGCGCATCAGGTCGTCCATCTGCTTGCGCAGGCGGTGCTCGCTCATCTCGACGCTCTTGGCCTGGAAGTCGCCGAGGACCTTGTGCAGCACGTCGTGATCGCCGGGCGTCGCGAAATCCGCCTTCACCACGTCCTTGGCATAGGCCTCCGCCTCGGCGCCGTGGATGCCGAGCAGGTTCGCGGCCCAAAGACCCAGCAGCCTGTTGCGCCGCGCGGTGACTTTGAACTGCAATTCCTTGTCGTGCTTGAACTTGGCCTCGAAGCTGCTTTCGCGCTCGTCAAACGTGGTCATATGCCTGTAGCCCTGTACTGGATGTGGGGCCTAAAATGGTCGGCAGGCCCAGCCCCGTCAAGGGCAACCGCATTCCCTAATTCTCGCGCCGGATTCATGTGTTCCGTCATCATCCTGCATAGACCCGGCCACGACTGGCCGCTGCTCTGGGCCAGCAACCGCGACGAAATGGCGGATCGGCCCTGGACCCCGCCCGGGCGCCATTGGCCCGACCGGCCTGACGTCGTCGCCGGGCGGGACGATCTGGCCGGGGGCACCTGGCTCGGGGTGAACGATGCGGGCGTGGTGGCGGGTGTGCTCAATCGTCGCAATACCCTGGGGCCGCAGCCCGGCAAGCGCAGCCGCGGCGAGCTGGTGCTGGACGCGCTGGATTTTCCCGACGCGGCCGACGCGGTCGAGATGCTGGTGCAGCTCGACGCCCACGCCTTCCGCCCCTTCAACATGGTGGTGGCCGACAATCGCGATGCCTTCTGGCTGCGCAATCTGGGCCAGAAGGTGGAGGCGGAGCCGTTGCCGCCGGGCCTGTCCATGGTCACCGCCTCCGATCGCAACGACCTCAATTCCCGCCGCATCGGGTGGTTCCTGCCGCGCTGGCAGGAAGCTGCGGCGCCGGATCCGGCCGCCGGTGCGTGGGGCGCTTGGGAGGAACTGCTCTGCGACCGCGGCCACGATCCGAGCGGCACGGTGTTCGATGCCATGAACATCGTCTCCAATACCGGCTTCGGCACCGTGTCCTCTTCCCTGATCGCCCTCCCGGCGCCGCAATTCGCCGCCCGCAAGCCGGTCTGGCGCTTTCTCGGCGGCCGGCCGGACAAGAACGGCACCTGGGTCGACGTGGAACTCTAGGCCGCGGAAATCCGCTTGCGCAGGTTACCGGGTCATGTATGTTACATTATAACATAACGCGACAATGGAGGTCGGGTTGCGGCGCGTGATTGGGGTTCTTGGGGTGTTGCTGCCCAGCCTTGTTCTCTTCACCCTGGGGTCGGTCCCAAGCGCTGCGGCGGACAAGCCCAAAGTGGTCGCCACCTTTTCGATCCTGGCGGATCTGACCGCGCAGGTGGCCGGCGACCACGCGATTGTCGCGATGCTGGTCGGGCCCGATGGCGACGCGCATGTCTTCGAGCCGGGGCCCAAGGATTCCGCCGCGCTGGCGGAGGCCGACCTGCTGGTGGCCAACGGGCTTGGTTTCGAGCCGTGGCTGGAGCGGCTGAGCGAGGCGGCCGGCTTCAAGGGCACGCTGGTCATCGCCAGCGAGGGCATCACCCCGCTGCCCGCCGAACAGGACGAGCATGCGGACGAAGCGGGGCACGGCCATGGCGCCTTCGACCCGCACGCCTTCCAGGACCTCGCGAACGGGCAAGTCTATGTCGCCAACATCGCCAAGGGCCTGGCGGCGATCGATCCGGCGCATGCGGCGGAGTTCGCGGCCAACGCGCAGCGCCTCGCCGCGGAAATGGCCGAGCTCGATGCGCGGCTGAAGGCGGATTTCGGCGCCATCCCGGCCGAGCGCCGCCGGGTGCTGACCTCGCACGACGCGTTCGGGTATTTCAGTCATGCCTACGGCGTCGAATTCCTGGCCATCCATGGTGTCAGCACCGAGGCGGAACCCTCGGCGCAGGATCTCGGCAAGCTCATCGCGCAGGCGCGCGCCGGAAGCATCACCGCGATCTTCGCCGAGAACATGGCCAACGCGAACCTGGCCGAGACCGTCTCGGCCGAATCCGGCATCCGCGTCGGCGGCCGGCTCTATGCCGACGCGCTGTCCGCGGCGGACGGGCCGGCGCCGGACTATCTGGCGCTGTTCCGTCACAATGCCGGGCAATTGCTCGACGCGCTGCGCTGACCTACACTCCGCGCCCTTTCCTGGTACGGAGTTGACGATGAGAACGCGTCGCGCGGCCTTGCTGGGCATGGTGGCCGGGATGGCCGGATCGGCGATCCTGCCACGCGGCGCCAGCGCCCTCTATTTTGACGACCTGCCGCCCGATGCGGCGGCGGCTTTCGACGCCGCCTGCCGGCCGGCAACCGACCATGCCGGGCTGATCGCCGCCGCGCGCCAGGACCTGCTGGCGCGCATCGCCAGGGGCCTGTCGCCGGCGGGCGCCAGCGAGCAGGTCGGCTGCCCGACCTGCGGCTGCAGCTTTACGGTCACGGCGGACGGCGCGCTTTGAAACCTGCCCGCCTGGTCGCCCGCCTAGTTGCCCGTGGGCTGCTTGCCTGCGGCATGGCCGGATTTGCCGGTGCCGCGCCCGCGGCGGCGCATCCGCACGTCTTCGTCGAGAACCGGGTCGTCTTCGACTTCGCCGATGGCAAGGTGCAAGCGATCGGCGTCACCTGGGCGTTCGACGAGATCTTCAGCGGCGATTTGCTGATGCAATTCGACGCCGATGGCGACGGCACCTTCGATGAGCTGGAAAGCAAGGCGGTGGGCGAGGGCGTCCTGCCCAATCTCGCCCAGTTCCACTACTTCACCTATGTCTATGTCGATGGCCAGCTGCTCGATCCCGTGCCGCCCTCGGCCTTCGTCGCCAGCGCGCGGGACAATGTCGTCACCTTCCAGATGACCGTGCCGCTGCCGGCGCCGGTCGACCCGCGCGGCCAGGCCCTGGCGGTCGAGGTCAATGACCGGGAATACTACGTCGCCGTCGAGCTGGCGGAGAGCGACCCCGTGATGCTCGCCAATGCCGACGGCGTACCCTGCGGCGCCAGCATCCGCGAGGACCACGAGAACGCCTATTTCGGCGGCTTCGTCTATCCGCAGGAGATCGCGCTGCAATGCCGGTGATCCGCTTCCTCTGCCTGCTGCTGGTTGCCGGCTGCGCCGTCTGGTTCGCGCTCGCCACCCATGCCGAGCAGCCGGCGCCGTTGTTTCCACCCCCGGCTGCCGAGGCCGCGTCCCCGGCGGCGCCCGGGATGTGGCAGAAGCTCGGCGCCGTGGTGATCCGGGCGGAGCGGGAGTTCAGCCGCGAGCTCAACAGCCACCTGGCCGCAATCCGCCGGGGCGAGGGCAATGCGGCCCTGCTCGGCGGAATCCTGGCCGCCTTTCTCTACGGAATCTTCCACACCCTGGCTGTCGGCCACGGCAAGACGGTGGTGGTCGGCTATTTCCTCGGCAATGCGGCGCGGCCGGTCCACGGCCTCGGCATGGCGACCTGGATCGCCATCAGCCACGTGCTGGGCGCCATCGTGGTCGCCTTCCTGGCCCACTGGCTGGTGGTGCGCATGACCATGTCGCCGATCGAGCAGAACCACTGGATCCGCATCGTCAGCTTCGGCGCCATTGCGCTCATCGGCGGCGGGATGCTGCTGGGCGAGGTCCGCCGGCTGCGCGGCCAGGGTGGCGATCATGCCTGCGGCCACGATCACAGCCATCACCACCATGCCCAGGGCGACCATGGCCGCGGCCACCGCCGCCTGCTGGCGGTGGCGGCTGGCTTCGTGCCATGCACCGGGGCGATCCTGATCCTCACCTTCGCCTTCGCCAACGGCATCCTGGGGAGCGGGCTGCTGATGGTGGGCGCCATCGCCCTCGGCATGGCGGCGACGCTGGCGGGGCTCGGCCTCGTCAGCATGGTGGCGCATCGCCAGGTCGTGACCCGGATCGGCCATGGCGGGGTCGCGCTGCGCTGGCTTGGGTTGCTTGGGCCGGCGCTGATTCTGCTGATCGGGGCCCTGCTATGCGCGGCTGAGATTTCAGTTGTGGCGATTTCGGCAACAATCTGAATTTACGGGAAAAATCCGCGAAACAGCGAGTCGCGCTGCACCCGCGAGATCATTTGAGTTTCCGGGGGCTGCCTGCTAGAAGGATGCCGACTCACGATCCGCCCCGCGCCGACCCGTCGCGCCGCGCATTTTTCGAGAAGTGGAGAGCCCGGATGTCCCGTCGCCGGCGCATTTACGAAGGCAAGGCCAAGGTTTTGTTCGAAGGGCCTGAGCCGGGCACCCTGGTGCAGTATTTCAAGGACGACGCCACCGCCTTCAACAATCAGAAGAAGGGCACGATCACGGGGAAGGGCGTCCTCAACAACCGCATCTCCGAATATCTGATGCTGAAGCTGGGCGAGATCGGCGTTCCGACGCATTTCGTCCGCCGCCTCAACATGCGCGAGCAGCTGGTGCGCGAGGTCGAGATCATCCCGATCGAGCTGGTGGTTCGCAACGTTGTAGCCGGCTCGCTTTCCAAGCGCTTCGGCATCCCCGAGGGCACCGC
>JAEUKU010000157.1 GCA_016794075.1 Rhodospirillaceae bacterium | reverse complement strand
CTTGCCAGCGTGGGCAAGACCGAGGAGGAACTGAAGGCCGCCGGCATCCAATACAAGGTCGGTAAGTTCCCCTTCCTCGCCAATTCCCGCGCCAAGGCCAATTCGGACACCGAAGGCAGCGTGAAGCTGCTGGCCGACGCGACCACCGACCGCCTGCTCGGCGCCCACATCCTAGGCCCCGACGCTGGCACCCTCATCCACGAGATCGCCATGGCGATGGAATTCGGCGGCTCCTCCGAAGACGTCGCCCGCGCCTTCCACGGCCACCCGACCTTGAACGAAGCGATCAAGGAAGCGGCCATGGCGGTGACGGGCAAGCCGATTCATATGTGATGATCTTCGCCCTCCCCCGGAACGGGGGAGGGAAGGGTGGGGGCAGCGAGCGAAGATTGTCCGCCGCACGAGGCGCGGCTTCCCCCTCCCCCCGCCGACGAATGTCGGCATACGCCGACGGGGCCCTGCTCCGTTCCGGGGGAGGGAATGGCATCGCGCTATGGCGCATGTCCCGCCAGATACGCCTTCGCGAACGCGCCCCATTCCGTGAGCTTGCCGTTCGGGCGGCGCAGATTGGGGCCGTAATCGGGGTTCCAGCACCACGCGGTTGACGACAAGCCGCGTTCGTCGAGAAACGCGGTGAAGGGCACCCCGTACTCCTCCGCCGTGCCTGACCAGTGCTGCTTGGCGCCGGGCTCGAAGCCCCATTCGGTGACGACGACCGGGCGCGCGCCGTCGAGTCCGTCGAGGGCGGGCGCCCAATCCTCGGGCGGCTGGCCGGCATAGGCGTGCCACGTATAGCCGGTGTTGGCATCAGGCAGCAGCGAGTCCTTCAGCCCGCGGGCGTTGAAGGCCCAGAGTGGCGGCGGCACCAGGATCACGTTGGCGGCGCCGCTGCTGCGGATGGCATCGGTCAGCACCCGCCAATAGGGCCGGTACTGCTTCCAGAACTCCGGGTCGCCGCCTTCCTCCTCTTCGCTGCCGGAGAAGGGCTCGTTCCACAGTTCGAAGAGGATGGCGGGGTCCTTGAACTGCGCGGCGATGGTGAGCCAGAAATCCATCGCCAGGTCGAAGCGCGACTCGTAGTCGTCGGTCCTGGTGTCCGGCTCGGTGACGTCGAAATACTTGAGCGAATATCCGTCAGGGAAGCCGATCACGTGGTAGTCGATGATCACGTAGAGCCCGGCGGCGCGCGCATCGGCGACGTGTTTCGCCAATGCGGCCAAGGCCGCGTCCTTCTTGTCGCGCCAGGTGCCGGGGTGGATCGAGAGGCGCACGACATTGGCGCGCCAATCACTGGCGATCTCAGGATAGGGGTTGGCATCGGCGGGCAGATCGGTGACGTCGCCCATGGCGATGCCGCGCAAGACGACGGCCTGGCCGTTTTCGACGAACAGATTCCCCGCCACTTCCAGCGCCAGCGCGGAAGCGGGCCAGAACAGGATCAGCAGGGCGGCGAGACGGATCAAATCTGGTCGGTCTGCAGCGACATCACCAGCAATCCGTCTATCACTTCCCCACCCAGGCGACGATAGAAATCGAAGGCGAGCGCGTTCGGCTTGAACACGTTCCATTCCAGCCGCTGCCCGCCCCAGGCCCGGCAATCGGCGGCGCAGCGCGCCATCAACCCCTTGCCGACGCCCTTGCGCCGGGCATTGCCGCCGACCCAGAGATCGCAGATGAAGAACAGCCGCTCGGCCACGTCGACATTGTAGCCGCTGCAATAGAGCAGGTAGCCGAGCGGACCGGTCTCGTCCTCGGCGATATAGCCGGCGAAGGCGGGCTGCGGGCCGAAGCCATCAGCCAGGTATTTCTCCTTGGTGAAATGCTGCTCGGTCGAATCGGGGTCGCCCATCGCCGCGAGATAGGCGACGAATTCGGCATTCATGGCGATGACCGCGTCGGCATCGGCCGCGGTCAGGTTGCGGATGGTGAACCCCATGGCACTTCCCCCCGATTGCCACGCCTCAATGCCACGAAGCGGCGCGTCCTGCCAATGCCCCTGGGGTATGAATACCTTAACGCCGCGCGCGCGGATGCGCGGCGCCGTAGACCGAGAGCAGATGCTGGGCGTCGACGTCGGTATAACGCTGGGTGGTCGAGAGCGAGGAATGGCCGAGCAATTCCTGGATCGCGCGGAGGTCGGCGCCGGCGCCCAGCAGATGGGTGGCGAAGGAATGGCGCAGCGCGTGCGGGGTGGCGGTCTCCGGCAGGCCGAGTGCCAGGCGCAGGCTCTGCATCGCCTTCTGGATCAGCCGCGGATTGAGCCGGCCGCCCTTGGCTCCGACGAAGAGCGGGTCGCTGCCGGTGCCGCCCCAGGGACTGGCGGCGATGTAGTCGCGGATCGCCGCGCGCACCTGGGGCAGCAGCGGCACCACGCGGGTCTTGTTGCCCTTGCCGGTGACGGTGAGGGTCGCCGGCTCACCGTTCGGAATATCGCGGCGGTTGAGGCCGATCGCCTCGCCGATGCGCAGCCCGCACCCGTAGAGCAGCAGCAGGATGGCGGCGTCGCGCTTGCCGATCCAATCCTCCTCCTGCAACTCCGCCACCGCCTCGACCGCTTCCAGCGCCTCGCCCACATTGAGCGGCTTGGGCACCGAACGCGGCAGCTTCGGCGACCGCAGGGTGGAGAGGACACCGTTGGTGGCAAGCCCGTTCTTGGCGAGGAAGCGGAACAGCGAACGGATGGCGCTCAAGGACCGCGCCTGTGACCGCGCCTCGATGCCGTCATTCTGGCGCGCGGCCATCCAGGCGCGGAAATCGCCGCGGCCCATCTCCGCCAGTGTCTTGAGGCACGGCGCCTCGCCCAGATGGCGGTTCAGGAACCAGAAGAACTGGCGCGCGTCGCGGCGATAGGCCTCGATCGTGTTGCCGGCGACGCGGCGCTCGTCGCGGAGCCAGGAAAGCCATCGGGCGGCGGCCGCCTGCAGGTCCGGCGCGGCCTGGAAGCCGGCGCCGGCTTCGGCGTCGGTTTTCAGGGCTTGGGCAGGTCCAGCCACGAGCGGATGCCGAATTCGATGATCCGGCCAAGGAAGCTCAGGAGTTCGGTGCCCTGGCCGGGATGGAAATAGCCCGGATGGCGCGTGCCGAAGGCGAGCAGCGCGTTGGGCGCCGCCTTGCTCGGCTTCAGCCGCAGCAGCGCGTCGGAGCGCACCAGCTCGGCGGCGCCGCCGAAGACCTCCGGGTCGCCCACCGCCTCGTCGCGCAGCAGCACCTGGCGGCCCTTGCCCATGATGCGGTCGACGGCGCCCTGTTCGAGCAGTTCCAGCCCCTCGAGGCGCGGGCGGCGGTTGTAGCCCTCGGTGCGCTCGATGCACAGGCACACCACGTCGACCTCGAGCAGCAGCACCAGGTCGCCGGTGATGATGTCGATGAATTCCTCGAAGGTCTCCGCCTCCAGCATGGCGAGGACTGCCTTGTGGATGCGCTCCTGGGTGCCGAGATTGTCGCGGCTGTTGGCGATGATCTCGTCCTGGTTGGCGCGCAGCTTGGCGACGTCCTGGCGCAGGCGCTCGACCATGAAATGCTGCAGATCGACGACTTGGCTCTCCTTGTGCCGCGCCGGCGAGGCCTGAATGTCCAGCAGCTCCGGATGGCGGAACAGGAAATCGGGGTGCCGGCGCAGATAGGCGATGACCTGCGCCGCGCTGGGCAGCGCCGGGACCTTCTCTTTCTTTTGCGCTTCCTCGCTGCGGTCGGCCATGCCTGCGCGTGCTCCCGCCTACAATATGGTCTGGCCGGTCTTGGCCCAATCGGCCAGGAAAGCGGCGAGGCCCTTGTCGGTCAGCGGATGATTGAACATCATCTTCAGCACGTTGGGCGGCATGGTCGCCACGTCGGCGCCCATCTTCGCCGCCTGGATGACGTGGATCGGATGGCGCACCGAAGCCACCAGAACCTCGGTCCTGATGGTGTCGTAGGAGCGGTAGATCTGGATGATGTCGGCGATCAGCTGCATGCCGTCGGTGCCGATATCGTCGAGCCGGCCGACGAAGGGCGAAATATACGTGGCCCCCGACTTGGCGGCGAGCAACGCCTGCGCCGGCGAGAAGCAGAGCGTGACGTTGACCCTGGTGCCCTCGTCCGACAGCGCCTTGCAGGTCCTCAGGCCGTCGGGGGTGAGCGGCACCTTCACCACGACGTTCTTGGCCAGATTCGCCAGCTTGCGCCCTTCGGCCAGCATGGTCTTGTGATCGGTGGAGATGACCTCGGCGCTGATCGGCCCGGGGACGATCTCGCAGATCTCCTTCACCACGTCGAGGAATTTGCGCCCCGATTTCATCACCAGCGATGGGTTGGTGGTGACGCCGTCGACCAGGCCGGACGAAGCCAGTTCCTTGATCTCGTTGATGTCGGCGGTGTCGAGAAAGAACTTCATGGCGCGCGCAGGTTCCGCATCTTGGGTTTCAGGAAAATGGCGGCAAGCGCGCGGCTTCGCTACCATGCCGCCGAATCAGTGCCACCCCTCGAGCCCCGAGTCTAGCCGATGGCTTCGCTCTTCGCCAGCAATACGCCACCGGAAAATCCGGCGGAGGAACCCGGCCGCGCGGCGGCGAATCGCCGGGTCGGCGTGCTGCTGCCACTGCCCTTGAGCGGCGCCTATGACTACGGCGTGCCCGAAGGCATGGCGGTGGCGCCCGGCGATTTCGTCGAGGTGCCGCTCGGCGGCCGCTCGCTGCTCGGCGTCGTCTGGGGCGCGGCGCAAGGCGACGTCGCGCAAGCGAAACTGAAAGCGATCGAAGCGAAGCTCGATCTGCCGGGGCTGCCGGAGATTTCGCGGCGCTTCATCGACTGGGTGGCGAATTATTCGCTGGCCCCGCCGGGCGCGGTCCTCAAGATGGCGATGAGCGTCAGCGATGCCTTCCAGCCCGAGCGCAGCCTGAAGGCCTATGCGATCGGCGATCCCGCTGCCGCGCCGATCACCGCGGCGCGGCGTCGCGTGCTCGACGCGCTCGGCGAGGCGCCGTCGCTGCCGCCGGGCGATCTGGCGCGGCATGCGGGGGTGAGCTCCGGCGTCATCCGCCAGATGTTGCAGCTCGGTCAGTTGCGGCTGGTGGCGCTGCCATTGCCGAAGCCCTTCGGCGATCCCGATCCCGATCTGCCGGGCGCGACGCTCTCCACCGGTCAGCGCGCGGCGGCCGACGATCTTGTCGCGCAAGGCTCGGGCGTCACCGTGCTCGACGGCGTCACCGGCTCGGGCAAGACCGAGGTCTATTTCGACGCCATCGCCGCCTGCCTGAAGCGCGGCCAGCAGGCGCTGGTGCTGCTCCCCGAAATCGCGCTGACCACGCAATGGCTGCAGCGCTTCGAGCAGCGCTTCGGCGCCAAGCCGGGGCAGTGGCATTCGGAGCTCACGGGATTGGAGCGGCGGCTCACCTGGCGCGCGGTGCTGCGCGGCGCGGCGAAGGTGGTGGTGGGTGCGCGCTCGGCCCTGTTCCTGCCCTATAAGAATCTCGGCCTCATCGTCGTCGACGAGGAGCATGAGCAGGCCTTCAAGCAGGAGGATGGCGTCGTCTACCAGGCGCGCGACATGGCGGTGGTGCGCGGGCACCTGGCGCAGATCCCGGTGGTGCTCGCTTCGGCGACGCCCTCGCTCGAAACCATGAACAACGTGGAGCTGGGGCGCTATCGCTTCCTGCATCTGCCCGACCGCCATGGCGGCGCGACCCTGCCGGAGGTGCGCCTCGTCGACTTGCGGCGCGACCCGCCGCCGCGGCAATCCTGGCTGTCGCCGCCTCTGCGCGAGGCGGTGCGCGAGACGCTGGCGAAGAAGGAGCAGGCACTGCTCTTCTTGAATCGGCGGGGCTATGCGCCGCTGACGCTCTGCCGGCATTGCGGCCACCGGCTGAAATGCCCGAACTGCACCGCCTGGCTGGTCGAGCACCGCTATCTCGCGCGCCTGCA